>JBGAWA010000152.1:0-4942 GCA_044227805.1 Chitinophagales bacterium
GAATAAAATCAATCTGCTGGAGGTATAAAAAAGGCAGCTGTATTTGAAGCTGCCTTTTCAGGTTTGATTGATGCTGATTCAACCTGTATTTTGAATGATGCACCGCGCGGTAAAACCCGGTTTTTACATTGAATAGTCCGGATTAGATCATAACTTTTTTTGTAAATACTTCCCCGTTTTGACGAATGGTAACCAGGTAGATTCCGGATGGTTCACCAGCCAGGTCTATAGTCATCTCCTGTGCATTGATGGTGGCTGATCTAACGGCCTTTCCCAGCAAGTTAAGTATGGTGATATCTCCGGCAGCATGTTCCATCATATGAATATGCACTTGCTGATCTGCTGCGAAAATTTTGTAACCTGCTGCAAATAATGTTGGTATGCCCACATTGCCGGTATTACCTGCAAGAATAGAATCTCCTGCGGTACTCTCATAGGCATAGTCTTTTACGATAAATGAACGCCCATTTTCCGCCACATCCATTCGCAGCCAACCATAATATTCGGATGACCCTGATTTAAGTTGAAGCCCCATATATCCGTCCACTGCACCAAACCAATAGCCGTAGGGAGCACCGAAGTAGCCGGAGGTGGCGAGGGTCTGATAATTTCCCGTTACCCAGGTGAATGGAAAATCAGCACCAATTTCGGCATTCGCCTCCAGGACAGACGGGTATTTATAGGGTGGGTTGAGATAGGTGCCTGCAATGGCGTTGCTGCTGTTGGCATTGATCATCAGTTTAAAACTCGGACCGTTGCTCGTGTAATTTATTTTAAAATCAACGGTACCGTCATTATTCAAATCAAGATCATACGTTGCTCCATTCTCGGCACCGGCATAGTCCGGAACAATATCCGTATAGATGACCTGCGCACTGGCCACATTGGAGATGGCAAATAGGGATGCCGCCATGGATGAATAAGCGGCGAATTTTTTGGACAAATTGGTAGCTCCTTTTTTCATTTTTAAGGAATTGTTGAATTACAAATCTAATTAATCAAAGTACATCCGTTGAAAAAAAGCAGCTGTCTTTTCCACAACACAATTAACCTGTCTAAAGGCGATGATTAGCCAGGGTTTTCAATACAAAGAGGCATGTTAACGGCAATGGATTGCTAAACGGGCGCTTGTTTTTACAGCAAAATAATTCAATAACACAAAGCAGTTAAACGCCATGCGTTTTTGAACTGTAAAATGTGGGTTTAAAAATGGCGGAGGTTCCTGCGAAAAAAAAAGAGGCTATCCTTTTAAGACAGCCTCTTTACTGATATCAACAAATATCTAAATTCAGAGCGATACTTTCTTAGTAAACACTTCTCCCTGCTGGCGAACGGTAACCATGTAGATGCCTGCAGGCTGGTCAGCCATATCAATGGTCATTTCAGAAGAATTAATTTTTACAGCCTTAAGCGTCTGGCCCACCAGGTTGGTAAATACAACATCACCTTCCGCTGCGTTGCTGAGTTGAATATGCACCTGTTGATCAGCCGCAAAAACCTTTATGCCCGCAGCATTCACCGGTGTGATACCAACATTTCCCGTATTTCCGGCAGTGATAGAAGTACCGTCTTCAGATTCATAGGCATAATCCTTTATGACGAAGGACTTGCCGTCTTCTGCCACATCCATACGCATCCATCCATAAAAATTATCGGTTCCAACCTTCAATCTTAATCCCATGTATTTGTCAACGGCTGCGAACCAATGTCCATATGCTCCCTGGAAATAACCTGAACTGGCTAATGTCTGTCCTGCACCGGAATTCCAGGTACGGCTGTCACCGATTACCTCATTCAAAGCAAAGGCAGAAGGATAAATATAAGGGCTGCTATAGGTGCCTGCAATGGCATTGTCGCCAAGAGCTTCCGCAGCCATCTTAACAGCGGCGCCGTTTGATGTAATCGTTATTTTGAAATCAACAGTGGCGTCATTATTAAGATCTAGATCATATTCAGCTCCGTTGCCTGCCTGCGAATTATCGGGATTGACATCGGTGTAAACAATCTGTGCATTCACCAAATTGGACACTGTCAGCAACGAGGCAGCCAGGGAAGAATAACCGGTTATTTTCTTGGAGAGTGTAGAGCGTTCTTTTTTCATGTGTAGGGATTTAGTTTGAGTTCAAATGTAGGTAAAATTGATTTTGATTGCAAAATAAAACAATGAACTTATGCCGGACATAAGGTCAAGACAAAGGACAGCCCGATTTTTTGACCAGTTGCAGTTTCCTTTCAATCGGTTGCGCGGTGCTCTTTGAATCACCGAAACCTGTTAACGCTATCAAAATGGCTACTTACTGTATAGTGCTGTCACTGGCCAAACAAAACCATTTGATCATCGATGATATAAATGAAATCAACATTTCATTATATACTGCATTTTCCAATGCAAAACAACAGTGGGTTCAACTCCGACAGAGTGCTGCCTGTGGTTTGCTAAACAATTCCTTTCTGAAAACAATGAGCAACCCATAGCAATTATCGTCGTAGCGTAGTGATACTTTTACAGTGAAAAATACGGGTTAAACCCCAATATGGAAGTGCTAAGCCGCAGTGTTGCGGGAATTTTCTCTTAAAAAAATCATGCTTCATCTATCTGCGTTAAAATAGCACCTTCACCCTTCAATGGTTTGGGATGGATGATCGTTCTTTCCTGTTGGAATCATCCTGCCAATCCCAGGCCATCAGCTCCCATTCTTCTCCCGCAGGATCAGTATATTGGTGAATCACTTTCAGCCCAACCCGCAGGTGTGCTTTAACGGATCGTTGATTTCTGCGGGCCACCTCAGTGATCAGGAGCCGGTATTTTCCTGCACATTCATGTCGAAGTCCTTCATATAACTTATCGAATATTCCCTGACCTCGATAATGTTTCGCAATACAAACCTGGCCCATCACAAAGTAGCTATAAGCGGCAAGGGGTAAACCAAGATAGGTTAGATCATCTATCAGGGCAAACATGGGTTCCAGGATGGGTATTTTGCTGCGGAAAGAAGCTGGCATTATCAATGCATAACCAACAACGTGCCCATCGTGGACGGCAATGATGGAGGGTGATTCCGCATGCATCTCTTTCAACGTGGTTAAATCATGTTGTACCGTTACAAACCCCTGCTCCTTAATTTCAGGTTCATCTAACGAAATGGCTAAATTGCTTTTCTGCAATTGTAAAATTTCATGCAGTTGCCGGTCATCGGCCACTCGTGTTATTTTCATTCCTTCAGTATCGGAAAATATTTTATTCATAACTCAAAAAAACCACATAACGGTGAACTGACGAATTATTCACCCTTTTTTTTACTGAAAGATCCAGCCTTGCAGCTACTTGGCACTGCTAAAGAAATACTTACTTCTGGATATTTGATATAGGATACAACGTAAGAATATTAATCGCTAACATTACTTTCTAGTACATAAGATTATTTGTTTAAAGAAAGCGGACGCTTGCGCCAAACGGGGCCCGAGCGGTTATGAAAAATGGCAAACGTGTTAACATGAAGTTCTATATGTGGAGCTGTGTTGAAAAAAAGTAAAGGTCGGGCTTACTTAGAAACTGCGGAAAGACCATGCACACATCAGTTCAGCTCATTCGCCTTTTCTTTGCTGATGGTTGCCACCAGTGCTGCCGGTAATTCCACCTTGATTTGCTGGCTGATGATGTCATATACCTGCTTAACCTCCGTCAGCATCTCCAGGCCGGGTACTGCATCCTGCGCAAAATAGAATCCTCCCAACAGCCATGGATACAATGGGTTGGTATTGCCAAAAATAATAAAACCGGAACCGTCTTTTTCCTCCGTTCTGTCCATCCTGTCAATATTTTTTAACGGGAGTGTTTTAATCATAGTCCTGTTTCTGCCGGTTAACACAATCACACGTTTGGTGGTGATGCAATAGTAGGTATGGCCTCTTTTGATGGCATCTGACAGGAACCTGATCAGCCCCATGTATAAACCGCTGATCCCTAACAAGACACCAAATAGTTTTAGGATGATGCCGGAGTCATATTGCAAGAGTGTGTAGTCAATTATTATTGAAAACCCAATGAGGATAATGCTCATGGGTATCAGGATGATATCTGCATCACGAAGCTGAACACCCTGCTTGGGTTGTCCGCACCACAGGATATCCTCCTCAGGTTTCATATAGCGATCGAAGTTCCTTGATATTTCCATAGTTACATCTTTCGGTTAAGAATCCTTTCGTGATTAAGATGGTTTCCTCAAACAATCTTTCTCTTTCTTAACAGTAAGTATTATTGAAATTTTTTGGGAAGTTACTACTTTGCACCTCCCAATCCTGATAAATCGCTGATTTTTGCTGGTAGATTTGATGGTTGAACATGGTCAATGAAGCGAACTTCGACTGACATATTTTAAAACAAGACGTATTGGTGAAGCTAGTAAAAAGGGAAATAAGCTGGTTGTCATTTAATGAGCGGGTGTTGCAGGAAGCGCAGGATCCTGCTGTTCCATTGCTGGAGCGACTTCGGTTTCTCGGCATTTTTTCGTCAAACCTTGATGAGTTTTTCCGTGTTCGTGTGGCCTCACTGAAAAGGATGACGGCACTTGGTAAAAAGGTGAAGAAAACTATTGGCGAATCGCCGAAGCGAGTCCTTGCCGATATTTTTGACCGGGTAATCACCTTGCAGAATAAATTTAACCTGATATACCAGCAGATTGTGCATGAATTGGAGCAAGAGGGCGTATACATACTCAATGAAACACAACTTACCCCTGAACAAGGTGTATTTGTGAGAAGCTATTTTCAACAGGAAGTCAGGGCCGCTTTGGTACCCATCATGGTGGATGCTATTCTTGAATTTCCTTATCTGAAAGATCATTCCATCTACCTCGCTGTGTTGCTTTCGCACAGTGAGAACAATCATAAACCAAAGTATTCGGTCATAGAAATTCCAACGGACCGGCTGCCTCGTTTCCTT
>JBGAWA010000153.1:0-4883 GCA_044227805.1 Chitinophagales bacterium
AGATTCAAAAACCGTAATACTGCATACTTGAAATAATAGCACTTTTGCACTATCATCAAGCGCAAAGCAGTATGTGTTACAACTATGAAGATCTTGAGCATCGTGCAAGGAAAAGATGGCGGCATGATCATCCGGAAGATAGTAGGCAAACTCCGGAAAATTCATCAGTGCCACGCCTGATCACTTCCGTGGAAGGTGATACGAGCCTTTACCCAGGGCGCATTGGCAACATCATTTTGCTCGGTGAATCAACATTGCGGCCTGCTCATTTTGGATTATTGTCAGGCTGGAATAAAAAAGCAAGTGATGCCAAAAGCACCTTTAACGCTCGCAATGATACCATTACCGAGAAACCAACCTGGAGAGGGCCCTGGCATAAAAAACAACGCTGTATCGTTCAGACTTCAGGCTTTTACGAGACAGACAAAAGGACTAAAAGAAAATATTTTTTTTCGGTAAAAGGAAATGACGCCTTTTACTATGGAGGCCTCTTTAACTGGTGGATTAATCCGGTCAATAACGATAAACTGCTGACATACGCCATCATAACCACTTCGCCTAACATGCTGGTGGCTGACTTCCATAACCGGATGCCATGGATCATTGACCAGGAAGTGCTTGCCAACTGGATGAACCCGCAGGCAGATCTTGCTGAACTGTTAAAGCTGATGCAACCTTATCCACATTTTTTGATGGATTGCACCGAAGTGGAAGTTGAGAAGAACAAAGGACAAAGTCAACTCGGTTTTTAGTTCTCTTTCATTTTGGTTGTTGCCATACATTGTCGGCTTTGTTCACATCTGGTATGAATTCATTGCCGAGCCTGACGGAAATCAATTTGCCCGGAAGTGTTTGATGCACCGTATAGGTTTCCATTCCATCTTTCCAAATCGCCGGCGTGAATGTTTTGTCTATCACCTTATTGTTTTCGAGTATGAATTGAAGCGTTACGGGAACAGGAATTGTACCCTTCCTGCTGATCGTAACCTGCCACGTGTTGTCCGCAATTCTTTTCCCCTGCTCCTGCTGTACCATCGTTATTGCCAAATCAGGATAACCATTGTCGAAACACCAGGATTTAAAAAACCAATCCAGATTTTGACCGGTGACATTATTAAATGTATAAAAAAAGTCGAACGGTGTCGGATGTTTTCCATGCCATCGCTCCATAAAGGCATTCAGCGCCTTGAAAAATAATTCATCGCCTAACAGTTGCTGTAAAGTATAGTAAAAGATTCCTGCCTTACCATAGGAATTAGTCTGATAAGTCATTCCGCTGATCAGTTTCGAGTTGGTCATCAGAGGAACCTCCCTGTCTGTGCCCGCAACCTGCTCATATCTTTTTCTCATGTATATACCATCCTCTTCCGGTTCGCCGAGCAGCGGAGAAATTACAGATTCTCCAATGGTAGCCCAGCCTTCATCCATCCAGGCATACTTTGTTTCGTTTATGCCCATATAAAAGGGAAAATAAGAATGCATGATTTCATGCGAGGTAAGTTGCACCATGTCCATCCTGCTCTCTGAAACATCATCATTCACCATCATCGGGTACTCCATCTGGTCAAGGCCCTGGAAAACGGTGATATGCGGAAATGGAAATGGAACCGCGGGATAAGTCGTGCTCATCATCTCTACGCATTTACGCGCAACAGCAGCCACTTCAAAAAAATCATGGGCGTTTTTATTGTAGGCTGCATCCACAAAAACTCTTCTGCCGCTGGCATCCACCACAAGTGAACTTCCCTGCCAAAGGTAGTGATCGCTGAGGGCGAAGGCAAAATCAGTGACTGCTGTGGCTGCAAATTTCCAGGTAAGTTGTGTAGCCATGCTCGTTACTGCTTTCATGCTATAATCGGTACTGTCAATCAGCTGCATGATAGAATCTGACTGGAGCGCTGACATAAAACGGTCATAAATTTTAGGTGCGAAAACTTCCTTCGCATTCTGCAAAGTGCCGGTTGCCCACACTACAAATCCGGAAGGCACCGTAATCGCTGCCTTAAAATCTCCAAAATCGTTGTAGAATTCCTGCAGGCCGATGTAACTCCATTCATCCCAGCCATTCACATCATCGTAGACGGCAATCCTTGGGAAGGTGTATGCCAGAAAATAAGAAGAAGGATCTACCATTCCTGTTCGCACATGAGAGCCCTTGTTAACCGTATAGTGCCAGGAAATTTGCACATTGACCTTTGTACCGGGCGGAATAGATTGTGTGGGTAGGACTGTCATATTGGTACCATAAAAACGCAGTTTGCTTCCACCTGCCACATCAATTTTTTCATCGTCCACCTGCAAGGATTCAATCGTTACACCATCGTTCTCATCGGCCAGATCAAAGTCATAATTTCTTTGCATTCCTTTTTTATAAAAGTCGGCGAAAAGATGAATGACGATTTTATGCAGTGTATCCGGACTATTATTAAAGTAGGTAATTGTTTCAGCACCAATTAATACGGCAGTGGCCGGATTGAAGGCCAGTTTCAAGTCGTAATCTCCGCGGTTTTGCCAATAGCGGATGCCCGGATTGCCATCCATTGAGCGGCTGCCAGACTGATAAGCGGGCATAAAATCCCGAGGCATCAGCAGGGTGGATTCCTGTGCTGTGCAATAACTAAAAATAAAATGCAGTAGCAGGGTGTGGGTAATAAAGTATTTCGGTTTCATCAGTATGTCTTAATAATTTCAAACGTACATTTTAAGATTGAAACCGGCAAGCCCGCTTCATTGGCCTGAACTGCTGAAATAGGAAGCGGCTGGTTACAATACTATCCAATATCATCAACATAACTGACTACAATCATAATTTCGATTAGATAAAATCTATATTTTTGAACAGTTGATTAAGTAACTAAAAACAATACGTCATGAAAAAGATCCTCGCCGTGTTTGATGGAGTGAATTACTCTGATCAGACAGCCAGTTTTGGAATTGCACTGGCAAAGAAGACAGATTCATTACTGGTGGGTGCTTTCCTTCACGACCTCTCTTATTCAAGATTCGTTTATGCCTATGCCTGGGATATTCCCACACAGTATTATTACGGCTTCCAGGAAATTGAAAAGGAAGATAACACAAAGATCAATGAGAACATTAAAGCTATTCAGGAAGCAATGGGCTGCAAATAAAATACACCTTGATAGTGGCGTTCCCCTGCAGGAATTGTTGAAAGAAAGCGCATTTACGGACATCCTGCTGATCGACAACAAGACCAGCTTTATGCGGATTGGCGACCGTTCGCCCAGTTTGTTTCTTAAAGACTTACTCGCAGAATCCAAGTGCCCTGTACTCATTCTTCCGGATAAGAAGGCAAACATCAGCCAGGTGGTCATCGCCTATGACGGCAGCGACTCCAGTGTCTTTGCCATGAAAATGTACAGCTATCTTTTTCCGCAATGGGATAGTATGCCAACACAGATTGTAACCGTGAATCACACTTCTTCGAATCATATCCCGCAAAACAGGGATGTGAAGGACCTCGCCAGCCAGCATTTCAAGAATCTTTCCTTCACCGTGCTGAACGGAGAGCCGGAAGAACAACTCAAACTTTTTCTGAATAAAGCGGGTGAAGAGGTATTGGTAGTGTTGGGAGCCTACGGAAGAAGCGCCTTGTCGAGGATGTTTCATTCGAGCATCTCCAACAAGATTTTAACAGAGGTGAAGGTGCCGTTGTTTATCGCGCATCAATAAATGAAGGAAGCAGCATTAGTGGCAGGAATACCAATGATTACGGTATACCTCACCACGAAATCATATTGAATATCATAGTTGTAACCATTCAATTTTCAGATCATGAAAACGCAATCATTCACCATAGAAAAGGCAACAGAAATTGCCGCAAAAATCAGCATTAATACGAACGCCCTTGACATGGAGCAGTTCCGGATGGGACTGGAAACAGAAATGGAACATGGCAAAGTGCATCCTGAGACGAATATCACCGATGATGATGAGTTGCTGACAGGAAAAATCGCACTCGCCCATTTGCTGTCTATTCCCGACTACTATACACGCCTTCAGAAGATGGAGCGTAGAGCAGCACTCGACAGCAGCAAGCAAACCCTCTCGCATCCATGGCAACAGACCTTCATTTCTAATCTATCCATGGTGCAAAAAGAAATAAGGGACAAAAAAGACAAGCTCGAATCTTTTCAAAAGGATATTCCGTTACTGCAAGAGCAATTGGAGCAACAGCGTAAAGGTGAATTGAAGAAAAATATGATGAAGCGCCTGGATAAGTGTGAGGCATTTCTTGCAGAAGCAAAGGAAAAAATCAAGAGCATAACGTCAAAAGCTACCGAGCTGGAAAAGAAGATGGAGAAAGAATCTATCAATGGTAAATCAGTCCGTAAACGGAGTCTTTCCCATGAAATACACAAATTGGAAAAACGAATGGCAGCGTTCCCCTCTTACTTCGAAGGCGGCAGACAGCAATTGAATAAATTTCTTCACGAATCCAGGATTTTCAAAGCAGAACATGCAACCTTTTAATGAACTGATTAAGGGCCATAAGCCGGTGGTGGTTGATTTTTACGCCGATTGGTGCGGTCCCTGCAAGACAATGGCACCTATACTCAAGGAAGTGAAGTCTTCCATTCAAGACCGGGCAACCATTATTAAGATTGATGTGGATAAGGCTCAGGATCTTGCCGCGGCATACGGCATCAGGGCTATCCCTACACTCCTGATCTTTAAAGATGGAAAAGAACAATGGCGCCGTTCTGGAGTTTGTCAGCCGGATGAGCTAAAGAACAAAATATTGAGCTTGGTATAAATCCGGATTTTCATTAGAAAAATTCGTTTCGGTCAGGTGCAGAATTGACTGTCCGATAAACTCTTCAATGCCAAGGTAATAGCGCCAAAGATTATAGTATATGGTA
>JBGAWA010000154.1:0-5629 GCA_044227805.1 Chitinophagales bacterium
GATAGTTAATTTGTTTATTTAAGCAATTACTAAAATACAAAATATCAAAAAGAACCCGATTTGTCTGTCGGGTTGTGTCGTCATAGCCTTGCCACTAACATTTGGCGTTGTGTAGGTGTTGCGATTATTTTTGCTATTGTGTTTTTCTTATAATCGTTTGAAAAAGAACAATTTGGCTTTTGAGCCGTAATTATCCGCATTGCGGTTATTTCCTTAACATTGATTGAAAAAAGTTTACTGTAACCAAAACTACAAGAGGAAATTACACAGTCAATATTCATTGAAACAGCCGGTTATTGCAAGTTACTAATATTTGTCATTTGATATTACCTCATATTATAATTTTAGATTGTCTAACGGACTTACGATCTGATCAAATCCCTTTGTAGTGACATGGGTGTAAATTTCAGTGGTCTTACTGCTTTCATGACCCAGCAAATCCTGAATGTAGCGCAAGTCTGTACCCTGTTCCAGCAAATGCGTGGCAAAGGAATGTCGAAGGGTATGCACACTCACCTTTTTTCTGATTCCCGCTTTTTGGACGCTATTCTTCATTATGGCTTGTATGCTTCTTGTAGAATATTGCTCTCCAGATTCTCCTTCAAACAACCACACTTTCGGATGATACTGCTTATAATAGGTTCGCAATGCTTCAAGCAGCCGGACGGACAAGATTGAATACCTGTCCTTTTTTCCTTTAGACTGCTCAATACGTAGTTGCATCCTGTTTGAATCAATATCCTTTAACCGGATATTGGTTAATTCACTTACCCGCAGTCCGGCTGAATAACATAGCATAAGGATGGCTTTGTGCTTGATGTTTTCTGTGACCTTCAGCAAGTCTCCTACTTCAGCCTGGCTCAGCACTACCGGTAAACTCTTTTCTTTTATTGGCCGTTCAACCTGGTAAACTTTTCGTGGCTGCCCCAATACCTTCTCATAGTAAAATTTGATGGCATTGATGGCCTGGTTCTGATAGGAAGCTGACGTCTTCCTGCTTATTACAAGATGACGGAGGAAATCTATAATCATGGCTTCCGTAATATCAGGCAGTGGCACTTCGTAATAGTGATTGATAAAATCCCTGAATGTGGCGCAATATGTTTTTATGGTGCTTGTACTGTATCGCAATTCCTTCAACTTAAAGACATATTCCTCCGGACACTTCCTATAGAGCGTATGATTGCCTCTTCCATACGCCGGACGGCTCACTGAATCTTTAGCTTCTTCCTCATAAATCACCCGCAGCTGCTGCCCGGCTGCCATGGTTCTTATTTCATCCAGAAGACGGTCGCTGTATGGGATACTCCAGCATTTGCTTTTCGAGTCCCAATGGTGGTATGGCATCTTCCTTAGCGCATAGGTCAACACTTTGTTGAAACCGAACCAGAGTTTTATCCGGTTTGTCTTTGTGCGTACTATCAGCAATTCATCTTTTGCTATTACACGCAATTCCATGGCATCATGGCTTACCGGTATGGTTTCCCTGATCACAAGTGCGCTGATACGTTCTTTAAAATAAGATTGTAGCAAATCGAGATTTCCGGAATAGTTGGGAATCACCCAGCAAAATCTCTTTTTGTCCCAGCGGCAATAGCGAAAGCCAAGCAGGAATTTTGTATCCATTTCACTTTTAGGAAGTGATACGATTATTCTCCGTCCATCAACCTCTATCCTGACATTGTTCCCTTGGTTGGCTGCCCCGTAATCTCTTTTGATAAGCGTATCCACTGTGGATTTTTCGCTAAGAGCGTCCTCTTTTACCAGTGGAACTATTGAAATTCGCGGAAACAGTTTACGCAGCTGCGCAAATGCTTGTTTGGTATATGGGATATGCCAGCACTTTCGTGTAACACTCCATTTTGCTCCGGAAATCTGATTTACTTTTTGTGAAGCAGCTTCGTCAGATTGTGTTTCAATTTGTATCCGGTATTCGTTGTCGTAATAAATTTTGCGGATCAACATAAGAGAACAGGTTTTTATATAAGCGTTTGATATAATATCGCATCGTGCTGCAGGTGTCACTAATACACTCATCCATCATTGCAAATGGCAAATAGTAATTTGTAAAAACATAAAGCATCTTACTGAATACACTGTAATATTTTCAGGATAAAATCAACTGTGTTTATCTTGTAATGTTCTATTGCATTGCGGTAAATTTCATTCTATTTATGGCATCCAACACAGTACCGATAAATTGCTACGAAACCGAAATTTTCAACTGAAAAATCCACGCTAAGTTATTGTTTCAAGAATGCACCACTGTACCTGCTTGCAACCTTCTTCACCTTCCATCTGTTCAGCACTACCCTGCTGTTGGAATCCACCATAAATGAGCAACTAGGTCATCCATTCTGAATAATTCGACTTTGCCATATCCGGCGCTGCAACCTATAAGTGGGCAGTAAACAATGATTAATAACTCCTTTAATCGGCTTACAATATTTGAACCCTCATAACAAGAATCTTTACCTGCATTGGCTTTCATCCTGCGATTCTATACATTAAAGCTACATCGCTGCTCTTATATATTACTCACCTAATCCTATATGATTTCTATGCGCTGCTAATGCCAATATCAAGTGGCTATTTACCCGGTTGTGCAACTACACGCAGATATGGCTTAATAGTTTTCCATCCTTCCGGAAATTTCACTTTTGCCTCTTCATCGGAGACAGCCGGAACAATGATGACATCGTCACCATCTTGCCAGTTTGCAGGAGTAGCCACCTTATAATTGCTTGTTAACTGCATAGAATCAACCACACGTAAAATCTCATGAAAATTCCGGCCCGTAGTCATTGGATAGGTCAGCATCAATTTGATCTTTTTATCCGGACCAATTACAAAAATGGAACGCACTGTTTGGTTCGTGATGGCTGTTCTTCCTTCGGATGTACCGGTTTCATCAGCCGGAAGCATATCAAATAGCTTAGCAACAGCAAGGTTTGTGTCACCAATCATTGGAAAATTTACAGGCGACCCTTGCGTTTCCTCAATATCCATTTCCCATTTTAAGTGACTTTCAACAGAATCCACACTCAACCCGATAATCTTGCAATTCCTCTTTGCAAATTCGGGCTCCAGCTTGGCCATAGAACCCAGTTCTGTTGTACAAACCGGTGTAAAATCCTTTGGGTGAGAAAAGAGAATTCCCCAACTATCACCAAGCCACGCATGAAAATGAATAGTTCCCCTTGGTGGTTTCCGCTGTGAAATCAGGAACAGTCTGGTTTATTCGTAGAGACATTATTTTCTGATATTGAATTATTCTTTTATTTACTTAACAAATCTATTATTTTATTCATTAAACCCGGGGTTTTCACTGAAAAAATCCAGTTTCGTTAACATAACTAACTGCTAATGAACTTCTCATTTATTTCATAAAAGAAAATGATACGGAATTACTTAGCGATTTTACCACGGGGTTAAAGTTCTTGCTGCTACCAACTGCGAAATGCCGGATAGATAAAATCCCTTGTCACGCAGGGAAGTTAATTGTCAGTATTGCTCAGGCTTCTGTTCTGGGCGGGATAAGAAAGGTTCAATTCAATCGCAACCGTTTGCGCGAAACAGTGGTTTTTACTTCGTCAGTGGATCAAAAGACATCAATTGCTTTCCGCCAGCATCATCTAATACAAGTTTGCCCTCATAAATGGAGAACTTGCCGGTCTTCACGATGGTTGACAAGAATTCAATTTCCGTCTTCATGTCGGCACACATCATCCGGGTGGAGGCAAGATTGCCAAAGGACAATGCATCCTTCTCTGCTGTAAAGCCTCCCGAAAAAGTATTGCACCCACTGTTGCCGCTAACGGTCATTTTCTCCGCATCAAATGAAAGGGTGGGCCTGCTTCCATCTGCTGTTGCATAAACCTTCTGCCCATTCATGGAAAACAACTGCCAGTTGCTCTGTGTGAGCGTGCTAAGTGTTTTAGATAATTTGGTGGTGGATCCAGTTCCAGACGGAGTTGAGCAGGAAGAAGACAATATCAGCATGATTAGTACTGTTAAGGATGGAAGGTATTTCATTTTCCGGAGATTGATTGGATGAACGAATAATTGCGATGAAAATTTAACCCAAATTTTCAATAACAATGGCACTCGCCCCTCCGCCTCCATTACAAATGCCTGCCACTCCGATTTTCTTTCCTGTCTGTTTGAGCGCGCTCAGTAGCGTTATCGTAATCCTTGCACCTGACGTACCGATTGGATGGCCTAATGCCACGGCACCACCATAAACATTTACACTGTCGGGCGAGAGGTTGAGTAATTTATTGTTGACAATGGACACCACGGAAAAAGCTTCATTGATTTCCGCGATCTCCGCATCTTTCATCTCAAGACCAGCCATTTTCATGGCTTTGGGCATTGCTATAGATGGTGTAGTGGTAAACCAGGTTGGGTCCTGCGAAGCATCAGCAAAGCCTATGATTTTCGCCATCGGCTTCAGTCCGAGTTCAACGACTTTTTTCCCGCTCATCAATATAACAGCAGCCGCACCGTCATTGATCTTTGAAGCATTGGCGGCGGTAATGGTACCATCTTTCTGAAAAGCAGGTCGCAAAGCCGGTATCTTATCAAACTTTACTTTTTTCACTTCTTCATCTTCCATCACCATCACTTTATCTTTTCCAACAGAAACTTCCACACCAATAATCTCATCCTTAAAAGCACCGGTCTCATACGCCTTGATAGCCCGTTTATAGGATTCGATGGCATAATTGTCCTGGTCTTCGCGGCTAATTTTATATTCCTTGGCGCATACTTCGCCTGCATTGCCCATAGCGAAATCACTGTATGGATCCCACAACCCATCGCGGATTATGGCATCAATGATCTGCCCATGTCCGTAACGGTAACCGAAGCGTGCTTTTTCCAGATAGTAGGGCGCGTTCGACATGCTTTCCATGCCACCTGCTACCACAATATCACTTACACCCAGCATGATTGACTGCGCACCCAGCATGATGGATTTCATGCCTGATGCACATACCTTGTTGATGGTGGTGCAGGGAACTGATGTAGGGATGCCGGCTGCAATAGAAGCTTGCTGAGCCGGAGCCTGCCCAACATTTGCACTCAAAACATTGCCCAAATACACTTCCTGCACCTGTTCCGCAGTGATGCCGGCGCGTTGCAATGCACCTTTGATAGCAATCGCACCTAACTGAGGAGCGGTGAGTGATGAAAGCACACCTCCCAGGCTACCGATGGGCGTTCTGGCAACCGACATGATAAAGACTTCATTCATGGTGAATAGAGATTTGTTGATGGTAAAAATGGTTCGCGTGAAAAATCGCGCAAATTTAACCCGGATTTTTCAATAGTAAAATTCGGTGTCGCCACAACCCGTATCCGAAACTGATTTTCTTGTCATTTTTTAGAATCAAATGTTGCGCAAAATCTTGGTTAATGCTGAATATTTGTAACAAGACAAATACTTGATAATCTTTCATGATAACGGCAAGGCTGTCTATGATTTGCTACAGAACAACTGAAAACAAATAGTTGCAAAAGAGTGACACTATTTTCTTTATAAGACAAACGCTAATAGGACAATAAGTTGTAACATGCAGAATTCAAATGTCATACTTTGAGACTGACTATTAATACCATGTTACAG
>JBGAWA010000023.1:0-40604 GCA_044227805.1 Chitinophagales bacterium
ATGTTAAAATGAAAAAGCGCATTGGCTGTAGCTCAGTTTGTATCATGAGATGCATGGTCTTATTCTCCAAAAAGGAAATGTCGCGATGATTAATCGGGAAAGTTCACTCGCTTACAATCACAAAATGCTTTTCTCGATATAGACGATCACCTTTTCTTCGTAGCACAATCAGAGTGGCTGTTTGAAAGTGACGAAGGTAGTGAATCCTGAAATTGAGTTTTATAGGAACACGAAGTTTGGCAAAGAATGCCACTATCATTTGTGCAATGTGCTGTGATGAGATAGTCCCCAGACAGGTGAATGGAAACTTCATTAAATTTGGAACGAACAAAGAAACCGTTGGTGACATTAACCGCAGGCAACAATTGGGATAGAATTTTTGATGCGAAAAAATCACTAATTAGATATTAAATGTATAATATGGAAAAGAAAGTTATTCAGCTAATATTATTGACATACTGGCTTGCTCTTGATGTTTCAGCTCAGCAATCCGGACTACTTGATTCAACCTTTAACTTTGACGGAATTGTGACCACCGACTATGCCGGATTAAGTGAAGAAACAAGAGCAGTATGTTTGCAACCAGATTCTAAAATTGTTATTGCAGGAGTGACTTTTAATGGAACTGATCAGGACTTCATTGTGAGCAGATACAATGCTGATGGATCAATTGACTCAACATTTGGAGGAACAGGAATCGAGAGAATCAATCTTGGATATTGGGAGATGGGATATTCAGTCGGTCTTGATTCTTCAGGTGGCATTATCGTTGCTGGACTCGGCGGATATATTCCAACTCATTCTGCTGTTGCTAAATACAAACCGAACGGTGCTTTAGATTCATCCTTTAGTGACGATGGTAAATTGACAACCTTCTTCTCCAATATTCAATGTCATGCAATGGCGGTGCAACCAGACGGAAAAATAGTTTTGGCGGGTGAAGTTTACACAGGCTCAGGTTTTGATTTTGGAATTATGCGGCTGAACGGTAATGGCGATCTTGATTCATCTTTTCAAAACGGAATTATATATACAGATTTTGATGACAAAGATGATTATCCAAGAGCCATCGCGCTTCAATCCGATGGAAAAATTGTGGTTGCAGGATTCTCTGATGATATTGCTCTTAATGGTTACAGGTCAATTGCAAGATATAATCCCGACGGCACAATTGATTCGTCATTTAATGGAGGAAAAATTTCTGTAAGTGGCAGTTCAAACGCCATTGCTCTCCAATCAAACGGTGGAATTGTGCTTGGAGAACATGCAGTATCAGGTACGAATCTCAACTTTGGAGCTTCCAGGTATTTGTCTATTGGTGTTATTGATTCTACATTTGGAACGAATGGTGAATCTTCTATTGATATAAGTGGCACAACTGATCAATGTACTTCAATCGCTATTCAACAAGATGGAAAAATTGTTACAGCCGGGCACAGTTGGGACGGATCACATCAAAATATTTCCGCTGCACGATTTAATTCTGATGGTTCTTTGGATGTAACGTTTGGAAATGATGGAAGTGTTGAATATGACATTAGTGGAATAGACAATTACTGTCACGCTGTTGCAATTCAACCGGACGGAAAAATCCTTCTCGCAGGCGGCACATTCATTCAACCTCCCCATGAAGATATCCTTCTCATGCGTTTATTTTCAGGCATTGGTGTAGGAGAACAAACAGTTCCAAATCCAAGCATTCTTTTTACCTTATCTCCTAATCCTGCTTCACAAGCAACTGCAATTGAATTTGTACTGCGCTCGCTTACAAAAATTCGCATCGACCTATTTGATCTTCTCGGAAACAAAATCAAGTGTGTGCTTAATGAAACTCAATTAATAGGAGAACAAAAAATTATTCTTAACACTTTCAACTTACAGAATGGCATTTACTTTCTGCGATTTTATGCCGATGAAATAAGTTGTTCCCGCAAATTAATTGTGACCAACTAAGGTAAATTGAGTCACTATTTTATATCTTAAAAGTATGTTTTCTGTTGCTCGTGGAGGCGAACGACAGGGTCTTTAGGGATGAAGGTGATATCCATAAATTCCATTTTACCATCCGGGGCGATTTTTACCAGGAGCGATTGATAAGGTTTGAACTCAAATTTGTGACGGATAATTTTCCCTTGAACGTTGAGTTTAAGTTCACGAAAGACCGATTGCTTCATAATTGATTGCCCGGAATAAACCGGATATTTCAGGTCCTTCGAAAGTGGTTGCGCAAGGAAGAGATAATACGAACCATCTTTATCTACACGGCACCAATATTCCGGCAAAGTATCTCCTTGTATGAGCGGTGGATGTTGTACCACTTTTTCGAATTGGTTGGAAACATTGTCCAGGGAGGTTAATTCCTCCAGCATTTTTGCATAGTCCGGCGATTTCATGAAGCCTGGTTGTTTGGGTAAGCGTTTCATACAAACAGGCAAACCTTGCTTTGCAAATGCTAAAACTTTTTTCAGCGCACGAACATCCATGTATGCTACGTCGCAATAGAGTGTAGAGAACCGTGCATCTCCAACCATTAATTTATTATTTTGAAATTTCGCTTCTTCCAAAAAATGCCGGTTGATCCAGATCGGATGATAACCTTCTGTTTCTACCGGAGGATAGACATATCTCAATTCATATTCTCCCCAAACCCAAACCCGCTGCCGTTCCGGAGGGTAAGCACCTTTCATCACGCCGTCTTCATAAGGAATGTAAACAGCAACATCCGTGTATGTTTTTCCGCTCTGCAGGAAGCCGGAGACTTTTTCAATGTAGGAATTGAAAGCCGGCAGTTCCGGTGTAAGACTTCCGTTGGGTCCGAAATAAGCGGTCGCAAAAAAATCAATGCTATCAGCGCCCTCCGGATTATAGGGCATGCCATGATATACATGATGATTGATTCCCTGCGCGAACAATGCATCGGCCACCAATTTCAGATCGGCAGTTTGTTCCTGCCGCAGATAGGTGGCCGGAAAGCCATACAGGCAGGTAAATGTTTCGCTGGACACCGTTTTTTTGGAAGCGAGGCAAGCGGAAGAACTCACGATCCTGCCATATCGCGGATTGTTCAGCATCGCTTCCGTTTCCGGTATATCAGCAAGCGAATAGAGCGTCATTACATCGGCGGGTGCACCAAGACATTGCACTTTGGACCATGCACCTGCCGCTCTGCATTTTTCAGCAAACGGCTTGTAGTAACCATTGGTTACGTAATCATCCATCAGTAACATATAATCGTAACGGACATCCGGGAAAGAATCAATTCCTTTCTTCATATACGGAAGGATGTCGTAACCGAATTTTTCACGGAAGGTTTTTTCAAATCCCTGTGTCCATATCTTATTCGTCGCATTCATCTTGATCTCCCAGGAATCGGTGAACAAGGCAGACCTGCTTCCTTTCAAAGCATCCTTCAATCCATTCACCATCGGTCCTGAGTAGATTCGAAATGCCTGGCTATCGAGGTGATTGATCACCCATTGTGTATCAGGATAACACCATGAATAAGTGAGTGCCTGTCTGAAATTGGTGTCACCATAGATCTGTGTGCTGTGTGTTTTGTCCATGTATGTCGCGGCAATGATCCATGCACTTCCAAAAGTAAAATCGCAGGCGAGCCCGATGGAATCAGCATATGATTTTGCATACGCCACCATCTCCGACCATTCGGGGCTGAGCCATTTTTGAGCTGAGGTATCAATGGGATAATGGCGGTTGTATTTCTCCTCATACATTTTCTGGTAACGGTACAAAGGATACAGCCAGCAAATCTCCACGCCGCCAAAATTCATCGCTTTCACCCAGTTGAGCTGATGCCTGATATCAGTTCTTTTTATTTCTGTAGCGAACCACCACCATCTGACAAATGGTTTTGAATTGGGATAACAGGAAACAGATTCAGCAGACGAGGATACCGGCTGCCGGCAGCTTTCGGGCAAACTGAGCGTCAAACCAAGCAGTAATAAAATGCAGCTGAATTTCATTTCCTCAAATTTATACAGCGATGGCGATTATTCAGCTTTTCCAAACTGGTTTTAACCCTTATTTTTCAATAGAATAATCAGGGTTAAAAAGTATTTTCGTCAGCAATAGTACATCAGTAAATCCAGTGAATGGCCAACCAGGAACACTTAGCGGCGATAAGAAGAGGCACCGGTTACTGGAACAACTGGAGAAATGAAAATCCCGTTTCCATTGATCTGCGTGATGCCGACCTGAGTGAAGCCGATCTGCAGGGTGCGGATTGTAGCAATGCCGATCTCAGCGGCGCGAAATTATTCAGAACCAGGCTTCGCGAAGCGAATTTCATGGATGCAAAACTGAAACATGCCAGCCTGTGGAATGCAGATCTTACCGGCGCGATACTTCGTAATGCGAACCTTTCGGAGGCAGATATGAATGGGACAAAACTGCAAGGCGCTGATTTTACGGGCGCTAAATTATACCGGGCAAGGCTTTACAGGGCGAATCTGCAACAGGCGATCTTAGCAAATGCTGACTGCAGCGGAGCGAACTTAAAAGAAGCGAACCTCAGTGATTGTAATCTTATGGCAGCCCGACTGGATGGCGCCAGGCTCACGGAATGCAACTTCACCGGAGCGAACCTGAACCTGGCTTCTCTTTCTCATGCCATTTGCGTCAAGACCAGGTTTAATAATGCCAGCATGGAGAATGCCAACGTATATGGCATCTCTGTTTGGGATATTGAAGCAGAAGGGCTCGTGCAAAAAAACCTGGTGATTACGCCGGCAGGCGAACCGGAAATAACCGTGGACAATATTGAAG
Source organism: Chitinophagales bacterium (assembly GCA_044227805.1). Classification (GTDB taxonomy): domain Bacteria; phylum Bacteroidota; class Bacteroidia; order Chitinophagales; family UBA10324; genus JACCZZ01. Next base: position 4,783 of record JBGAWA010000023.1, read on the forward strand.
TGGCACAGTTCATCTACCTGGTTTTAAACAACAGGAAAATCAGAGATGTTATTGGCACCATCGCCAAAAAAGGGGTACTGATACTGGGAAGATTTTCTCCGGAGAGAAAAATAATACTGGATGCCCTCCGGGAAAAACTGCGGGAACATGATTTTGTACCGATCGTGTTTGATTTTGAAAAGGTGAAAGAAAGAGACTTCACGGAAACGGTGAAGATTCTGGCTGGCATGTCAAGGTTTGTGATTGCCGACATCACCGGTCCCAAGAGCACACCATTGGAGCTGCAGGCGACGGTGCCGGACTACAAGATTCCTTTTCTGCCCATCATTCAAAAAGAAGAAAAACCGTTTGCCATGTTCTTCGATTTGCAACGCAAATACCATTGGGTGTTGGACCTGGTTGAATACGGATCCGTTTCCGACCTTGAGCAGGGATTTCAAAAAGGTATTTTAAACAGGGCGCTGGAAGCTGAAAAAAAATTGGCGGAGCATGACCGAAAGTCCTCGGCCGACAATCTCAGCTTTGATGACTACAAAGAATAACGGTAATTCATTATCCATCCTGTTGGTAATTCAGTAGTTGGCAGCTTCAGATAATGGTTGAAATTTCTGCCCATCTGTTTCCCCCTTTGATAGTCCAAAACAGAAACAGGCTTCAGGTTATTAGCATTTCCTTTTTGAAATAAAGAAGCAACACTTTGGCAGTGCTGCACAGTATCACAAAAGGGCAATTATTTCTGTTTTGACCGGCTGATATGATTTAGTGGTAAATCCTATCTTGCTGCATCAACCTATTAATGATGCGCGATAAATGGCATTCCACACTGGCAGTTGCTTTTTGCCTGTTCCTGTTTGGGCCGGACATGGCCCGAAGTCAGGTTACATTACCTGATTCCATACAGTCACAGCTTACCGCTGCAAAGCATGATACAGCGCGTGTCAGGTTATTGTTGAATTATAGTCAACAGGTACAGGACAGCACGGCCCTCGCTATAATACGCATGGCCAATACGCTGATCGATAGAAATATAACAGGTCCTTTGAAGAAAGATTTCACCAGCCTGCAGGGTGATGTGCTGACCAGCAGCGGCAATATTTACAGGANACTGCATCAATCCATAAATGATGCGCGATACATGGCATTCCACACTGGCCTTTGCTTTTTGCCTGTTCCTGTTTTGGCCGGGCACGGCCCGAAGTCAACTTACATTACCGGATTCCATACAGGCACAGTTTGCCGCTGCAAAGCATGATACAGCGCGTGTGAGGCTATTGTTGAATTATAGTCAACAGGTACAGGACAGCACAGCCCTCGATATAATACGCATGGCACAAACGCTGATCGATAGAAATATAACAGGCCCTTTGAAGAAGCCTTTCACGAGCCTGCAGGGTGATGCACTGACCAACAGCGGCAATATTTACAGGAACATCACCGGTAATTTCCCGGCTGCCATTCAGCAGTATAACGAGGCGCTTGAAGTCTATGAAGACAACGGTGATCAATCAGCGATGAGTCTTCCGCTCAGTAATCTGCAGGATATCTATCTCATGAGCGGTGAAATAGCGAGTTCGAAAAAAATACTTGACCGCAGTTTACAGGTTCAAAAAGAAAGCGGTGATACGCATGGATACATCAACACATTGCAAAACTTCAGCAACTATTACGCGATGCAGGGCAATGCCGATTCTGCTCTTATTGTTTTGAGTGTTGCCCAACAGCTGGCGCAGCAATCAGCCAACAAAAAAGATGAAGCGTATATACTGCTGGCCATTGGTTCCATGTGGTACAACAAAGGCGATATGTCAAAAGCATTGCCTTACTTGTACGAGAGTGTCGCGGCCTTTGAGCAATCAGAAAATCCGGAAGAAAAATACCAGGCACAGCTGACGGTCGGGCTTGTGTATGCCAAGCTGGGCGCCTATGCAAAAGCTATCGGCTTCTATCAGCCTGCACTGGAGCTTGCCAAAACGAACGGCGATTTGCCAAGCATCTGCCTGGCGACGCTGAATATGGGCATTGCCTACAAGGCGAGCCATCAGCCGGATTCCGCCATCGGCTACCTGCAGCAGAGCCTGCATGCTTCCCGGCAGCTTGGCATGACCATCTATGGAATCTATTCTCTCGTTAACCTTGGAGAATGCCATCTCGAAAAAAAGGACACGGCAACTGCCATGCAGTATTTCCGAGAGAGTGTTACGGAAAATAAAGCAGCCATGTCAGCAGAAGGTTTTGCCGAGAGTTATTACCAGATCGGCAACATCTTTTTCCTGCGGCATCAGCAAGACAGTGCCATGCATTATGCGCAACTAAGTATGTCGAATGCGAGTCAGTCGCAGTTTGCCGAAACTTTAAAACCGGCCGTTCAGTTGCTGAGTGGCATCTACGAGCGAAATGGTGACTACAGGAATGCACTCGACTATTACAAGCGGTATATCGGCTACCGCGATACCATCGACAATAAGAAAGCATTTCAGGCTGCGGTGGAAAGACAGTTTGAATATGAAGCCGAGAAAAAAGAACTGCTGGCACAGTCGGAGCGGGAGAAAGCCGCCCTTGCGCTGACCGCACAAAAAAACCGGCTCCTGATTTCTTCCGTTGCCTTTGCGGCGATTCTTGCGCTGGGCGGCATCTTGTTTTATGTAAACCGCAAGCGTAAGGAATCCGTCTTCCGTGAAAATCTCGCAGAGAGCGAGATGAAGGCGTTGCGTGCGCAAATGAACCCGCACTTCACTTTCAATTCACTGAATGCCATACAGCAGATGGTGCTCAGCCACGAAAATGAAAATGCATTTCATTACCTGGATACCTATAGCAAGCTGACGAGGAAGATGCTGGAGAATTCGGAGAAAAAATACATTTCCGTTTATGATGAAATGAAATTCCTCGAGCTCTACCTCAGTGTTGAATCACTGCGTTTCCAGCATTCATTTCACTATGAAATTAAAGTGGATGAATCCCTTTCGCCGCATGCTTCAAAAGTTCCGGCTATGGTGATACAGCCTTATGTAGAGAATGCGATCAAACATGGACTGCTTCCTAAAAACGGGGAGCAGCAGTTGCTGATTCACTTTAAAAGAAATGCGGAGGATGATGACCTTCTTGAAATTGTGATTGAAGATAATGGTGTGGGAAGAAAAGAGTCAACCGCAAAAAGAGAAGATGGTCATCAAAGCATGGGCATGTCAATCACGGAAAACCGGTTGCGACTGTTGGAAGGAAAAAAAGGAAACAAGGTGTTGGTGGAAGATATGATGACGAAAGATGGTACTCCGGCCGGAACCCGTGTGCGAATATTGATCAGCCAGGAGTGATAAAAAAGGATACTGTCAAAAGGAAAACAGGCTAAACCCAATCATTTCATTCATGCAGTTGCTCACCTCGATCATCGTTGATGATGAAATAAAGGGGCGGCAGTTTCTCCGGCAGCTGCTGGAGAAATTCGTGCCCCGCCTGAAGGTTGCCGGTGAAGCAGCGAATGCTGCCGAAGCCAGGGTGCTGATTGGCTCCGTGCAGCCTGACCTGGTTTTTCTGGACATAGAAATGCCGGGCAAGACAGGCATAGAGTTGCTGAAAGAACTTCCCGAAATAAAATTTGAAGTGATTTTTGTTACCGCATTCAACACCTACGCTGTAGAAGCTTTCAAACTGGGCGCTGTTGATTACCTGCTGAAGCCGGTGAGTCCGCCGGAATTAGCCCGGGCGGTGGAGCGTGCTGAAAAACACCTCGGCTTGCGGATGCAGCAGAAACAAAAGTTTGATGTATTATCTGAACAATATGGAAAACCGTTTTCGAAAATTACGGTACCCAATCTCAACGGATTTGAGTTCATTGATTTTTCTGAAATCATTTTTATGCAGAGTGAGGGAAACTACACACACATCCGGCTGGCCGGCGGCCACAAAATAATGGCGACAAGGCTCCTTGGCGAATTTGAAGAATTACTGACACCTTACAACTTCTTCCGCGTTCATAAATCCTTTATCATTAACCTGCTGCACATAAAGAAATACACCAAAGGCGATGGTGGCGTGGTGATGATGAGTGATGGATCCGAGATTGATGTGGCACGCAGAAGCAAGGAGGCTTTCCTGAGACGGATTCAGTTATAACGGCAGAAGGCCACGCTGCGGGTTACCCTGTGGCACGATGAAAGCTATCACACTTTACGCCGCTTGCCATTCACTTTCTCCCGGTCACTTTTGAATAGCTGCCATTCATACACCGGTACAGCAACAGGCTCGTCCCACAGTTACCTTTGATAAATGGATAGTAGTTATTTTCTTCGTGTATTAATACTGGATGATGAAATGCCTTCCTTACGGCTGATCCAATCACAACTATCGGAAATTCCATTTATTCAACTGGCCGGTGCAGTACAGCATGTGAAGGAAGCAATGGCTATCATAAAAACGCAAACTGTCGACCTGGTGATACTCGATATTGAACTGCGGGGAGAATCAGGTTTTGACCTGTTGGACCGGATGAAGGAGCCAATGTTTGAATTTGTGTGCCTGGCAGCAACGAAAGACTATGCCTTCAAAGCATTTGAATACGGAAGCGCCGGCTACCTGCTGAAACCGGTGAATGAAAAAGAACTTTTAGCCTGCTTCTCCAGGCTGAAAAGGTATAAACCATTCATACAGCCGCTTCCACCGCTGATGGAGCAGGACAGGCCGTAAATCAACTCATTAAAAAAAACACTCACTGCCCGCTTATTTTTATAGCGCATTAATCAAATCAACCTACCATCAGACATTCATTTTATTTTCCATCAACCACCTACCTAAAGTTTCACGCCATGAAAAAATTGTTACCCCTCCTGTTAGGTTTATTCTGCCTGCTGCAGCAACCTAACACCGCGACTGCTCAATGCAGTTTGACTAACGCTATCTCCGGCAATGCATGCACGGGTCATGTATTAACTGCAGCCTTGTCCGCAGTTCCCTGTGCCATTACCTGGGAGCAAAACGGATCCGCAGTACATGCTGAATTTCCGCTTAACTGGAGCTCAGCAGGTGTTACTGTTGCTGGTGGTAACGGCTATGGAAGTGGCGCCAATCAGTTTGGAAACAGCACGCAATATTCCACATCAACGGCAGGTGGTATTGCCGTGGATGCTGATGGAAACATCTATATCTGTGACAATCCCAACAACAGGGTGCAGAAGTGGGCACCGGGTGCCACCTCCGGCGTAACAGTGGCCGGTGGCAACGGTGCCGGGGGCGCAGCCAATCAGCTGAATAATCCGTCGGACGTTTTTGTTGATGTAGCCGGCAATGTCTATGTCTGCGATAACTATAATGCCCGCATTCAGAAATGGGAGCCCGGTGCCACGTCGGGTATCACGGTAGCCGGTGGAAACTACTTTGGACCTGGCGCCAATCAGTTTCAATCTGCCTTCCAGATTTTTGTAGATGCATCAGGAAATATTTATGTATCGGACAATGGCAATTACCGTATTCAAAAATGGACGCCGGGCGCTACTTCCGGCACTACAGTAGCCGGCGGAAACGGTCAGGGTGCTGCAGATAATCAGATAGGCTACTCCAATAATATATTCGTTGATGCCAACGGAAATTTATATGTCTCCGACTTATTTAACTCCCGGATCCAAAAATGGGCACCGGGCGCTACCGCAGGTGTTACCATCGCTGGAAACGGTATCGGTATTTTGCAGTCTCCAAGAGCCATCTATGTTGACGCTGCCGGGAATATGATTATTGCGGCGGATGGATTTAATGGTAACCACAGGTTGGTTCGCTGGGCAGCAGGCGCTACCGAAGGAAAAACACTGATGGGCAAGGTCAGCTATGGCGGCGACCCTGATCCATTTAACGTGATTACTGACATGACGATTGATTACAATGGCAATATAGTTTTGATTGATGGATTCAACTTCCGCGTTCAGAAATTTACCATCGGCAGCATCATCAACACTTACATTCCCACGGCAACGGGCAACTACCAGGCAGTGGCCTTGTCGTATGGAACAGGTTGTGCCGCTACTTCCAATACCATTGTTGTGGAACCGGCACCGGTGGTTACTTCCAATGCAGGTGCTGCTGTTTGTGGTGGCAGCAATGTCACGCTTACGGCCACCGGAGGTTCATCATTCACCTGGCAACCCGGTAACCTGTCAGGCGCCGTGCAGACTTTTTCGCCGTTGAATACCAGCACCTATTCGGTAACAGGTGATGTGAATGCCTGTGTCACGGAAGCGACAATACAGGTGCTTCCGACACCTGAAGTAACCATCACCGGTGAGGCCTGTACGGGACATGTGCTTACGGCAGCGATAAATACTATTCCGGCAAAGATGGAATGGCAGCTCAATGGCAATACCGTAGCTACAAGAATACCAGCATGGAATACCACAGCGGTAACCGTTGCCGGTGGAAACGGAAATGGTAGCGGTGCCAATCAGCTATCCAATAGCTACCTGGGAATAGTAGTCGATAGTTACGGCAACCTGTATGTATCGGATGGCGGCAATCACCGTGTGCAAAAATGGGCGCCCGGCGCTTCCTTTGGCGAAACGGTTGCCGGCGGTAATGGCCAAGGTTCAGCCGCCAATCAACTTTATAATCCTGGCGGCATTTTTCTCGATGCAGCAGGGAACCTGTATATCGCTGATCAGTCCAACAACCGTGTTCAGAAATGGGCACCGGGAGCAGGCAGCGGAACAACCGTTGCCGGTGGTAATGGATTCGGCGGAGCTCTCAATCAACTGGAATATCCGAGTTGTGTAAGTGTTGATGCATCTGGCAATGTATACGTACTGGATGGATGGGACAATGCCCGTGTCATAAAATGGGCTCCTGGCGCAACGGAAGGTGTAGTGGTGGCAGGTGGCAACGGTAAAGGAAATGGTACCAGCCAAATCAATCTCGGAACAGGCATGGTGATGGATCAGGCAGGTAACATTTACGTTACCGATTGGTATGCCAACAGGGTACAGAAATGGACACCCGGTGCCACAACAGGAACTACCATTATGTCCGGAATATATTATGCCAATGGCTTATTTATGGATGCTGCCGGATACTTCTATGTGGTGAATGGCCCATACGTCTCACCCTCCTATGAATCGCATATAATGCGCTTCAGGGAAGGTGATTATACCTATCAGGAATTTATTCCCGCAACATACGGCTCCGCTGCCAATCAGTTGGCAGGCGCCACGAACGGTTGCTTCGATGCAACTGGAAAGATGTACATCCTTGATGGCGGTAACAGAAGGGTTCAGCAATTTACCACTTCCGGCATCTCAGAAACATTTACTACATCCGTTCCGGGCAACTATTCAGTATTTACGACTTCGTTTTCCGGTTGCCAGGCTACTTCAAATACCATCACTGCCATACAGTCGCCGGTTCCGGTGTCACCTGTTATCTCAGTATGTGAGGGCAGCAGCAATCAACTTTCAGTGAATGGCAGCAGTAACTATACCTGGAATCCGGGAAACCTCAGTGGCAACACAATATCCATATCGCCTACTTCTTCCACTACCTACACCGTTACGGATAATGCAACAACGTGCACCTCGCAATTAGTTGCCTATGTACCGGCTTCATCATCGCCTGCCATATCAGGAACCACGTGTGCGGATGGGAGTAATATGACGGCAACCTATGCTCAAACACCGGCTGTTCTTGAGTGGAAATTGAACGGAGCCGTATTAGTTTCTTCAACTGCTACCTATTCAAATAGCAACATGTCGGTTGTGGCTGGTGGCAACGGTGTAGGACCGAATCTTAATCAAACAAGATATCCACGTGGAATGGCGTTGGATGCAGCTGGCAATGTCTATGTGGCGGAAGAAGGTAACCATCGTGTTACGAAATGGGCGCCGGGAGCCTCACAGGGAGTTGTTGTTGCAGGTGGAAACGGATCCGGCAACGGGGCCAGTCAGCTGAGCTCACCGGAAGGTGTTTTCGTTGACAAGTTTAATAATGTGTATATCGCCGATCAGGCGAATCAACGAATTCAGAAATGGGCGCCGGGTGCTACAGAAGGTGTTACGGTAGCAGGTGGCTATGGCAGCGGTAGCGGGTTGAATCAATTGAGTAGTCCGTTGAGCGTTTACGTGGATGATGCCGGGAATATTTTTATTCCGGATCAGTCAAACCACCGTGTAGTAAAATGGGCGCCGGGTGCCACACAAGGCGTTATCGTAGCAGGAGGTAATGGTCAGGGATCCGCTGACAATCAGTTTTACTGGCCCATTCAACTCACATTTGACAAACAAGGCAACATGTATGTGGCGGATTACGGGAATAACCGTATATCAAAGTGGGCGCCGGGTGCAACTGCCGGAGTAACGGTGGCCGGTGGAAACGGTGTCGGTTTCAACGATAACCAGGTGGGAAATGCACAGGCTGTTGCAGTGGATGGCGCAGGCAATGTGTACGCCCTCAGTGGATACAACAGTTACATCACGAAATGGGCGCCGGGCGCCAGCAGCGGAACCTACGTTGCAGGATCCTGTTGCAACCCTCCCACTGGTGTTTGGGGTGCTTATTCTCTTACGGCCGATGAAAGCGGCAATCTTTATGTCGCTGATTATGTGAATTGCAGGATTGTTCGTTACAATGCTTCTCTGGGTGGAAGCAATTATACACCCGAAGCTGCTGGCGACTACACGGTAGCAGCCACACAGTTCAATGGTTGCGTTTCCACTTCACCGGTGCATACCGTTTATCCCCAACCCATTATTTCAATGACGGGTAATCTTTTCTATTGTGATGGAAATTCCACCACACTTGATGCAGGTGCTCATGAAACATATAGCTGGTCAACCGGATCAACCGCACAGTCTGAAACTATAAGCACAGCAGGAGATTATTCAGTTAGCGTATCCGACACTGGTTGCGTTAACACCAAGAATTTTTCTATTTCTGCCCAAACACCCATGATGAACGTATCGGCCAACCCGACTTCCGTATGTATCGGAAGTCCGGTGCAATTGTCTGCTGCCCTTGTTTCCGGTGGAGTTGAAAGTATCACGCAGACTTACTATATCAATGGAAGCCAGTTGTCAGCCATGTCGAACAGTTGCGGCTATGATTCGCGCTATGGTTTTTACTGGGAAGGATCACCAGGATTTACATTTCTGGATGCTGGATTTGGAACAGCAATTTCTGTTACGGTGGAATTCAATGTAGGGTATGATTATGCTGCGGGCAACCCTCACAGTGTTTATATGAATGGGTCCGGATCCATCGCCAGTTTCACCGCACCGCTTAACAGCGGCTGCACTACTGCAAACCCCGCGAATTTTATGACGTTCAGCTTCGTGCCGGTCAACTATCACATTGGGGCCAGCAACAGTATTTACTTCAGCAATGCATATTATTTTGGTGTGGTACCCAGCGCAAGCATCAATAACTATTATGCAAAAATATCAGTGACCTATTTGAAACCAGTGGTTTCCTATGCATGGCAACCAAACGTTGATACCATTGCCAACCCGATTGTGCATCCGCTTACTTCCACCACCTATACACTAACTGCTACCAGCAAAGGATGCATTGGCGTTTCAACGGTTGATGTGTCGGTGGCTGCCGCACCCGGCGATACGGCCGTATTCGGAGATCATGTATGGAACGTGTACGCCTTTAATGAAGGCGGCGCTTCCAATACCGGTCATTCGTGGAATGAAGCCTATACCGGCTTTTATACAGACAACAATCTAAACTTCAATACACAATCAGCCTGGGGCAGCAATGCCTCACCTTCCAGTGCAGCAGGTTATTCCGGTTGCTCCGTTAACACGGATAATCATTCCTGGTCAGCAAAACGTAAAGGGTTCACCTGCGGTACTTATAAGATTGATATTCCCGGCCATGAAGATGAAGGACAGCTCTTCATCAATGGTGTTAAAGTCTGGGAACACATTGGCGGCGGCGATTCACACACCAACGTGTGGACCGGATTCCTGGATGATAACTCCACGGTTGATTTCAGAGTAACGGAAGGAACCGGCGGCTCATCGGGAGCCATCAACTTCACCCTGCAAACATCTATCACTGTAAACGGACCTGTAACCATCTGCCCCGGTTATTCGGTGCAGCTTACGGCCAGCAGTGCCAACAGTTACCTCTGGAGTACCGGTGAAACAACACAAAGCATCAACGCCAGCAGCAGCGGAACCTATACTGTTGATATGACCAGCAACGGCTGTACCAACACTGCTTCACAAACGATAACGGTAACACCGCTTGATACGGCCGCTATTTTCTCCTATGCCAGTCCCAATTTTACCTATTGCCCCAGCACTGGATCCATTGATTTGCGCGTCAGCTACAATCCACTGGTTACAAGACTGTGGAATACCGGCAGTACTTCAACGGTAATTGTTGTGTCTGCAGCAGGCAACTATTCAGTAACCATCAAGGATGCACTGGGATGTTCAGCCACTTCCCATGTGACAGTCAGTACCTCTGCTGCCGGCGTGGATTCTGTCTTCGGAGATAATGCCTGGAAGGTGAATGCCTATTCACAAGGTTACTATTACTATTACTATGGCTATTATACAATCGGGCGCGCCTGGTATCCTGATGATTATTCAGGGTACTATCTTGACAGCACCTTAAATTTTAATTCAGAAGACCAGTGGAGTGCCGATTCCAATCCTTCCACCGCAACGGGTTATCAGGGCTGCACCATCGAGGATGATCTTGTTTCCTGGAGTGCAAAACGGCAAGGCTTTCCCTGTGGCATTTATCAGATTAACATACTTGGCCACGATGATGACGCGCAATTGATAATTGATGGTGTGAAAGTATGGGAGCATCTTGGCTGCTGCGATATACATACAAATACCTGGACAGGTCCGTTGAATGGAAATTCAAAAGTAGAATTCAGGGTAAATGAGATGTATGGCGGTGATAATGGCCGGATCGAGTTTATTCCCCTCAGCTCTACAGCCAGCTTTATCAATGTTTCCGGAAATCCGATTACCTGCACCGGCCAGTTCTACACACTTTCATCATCACTTGAAGGAACGTATCAATGGTCATCCGGACAAACCACCCAATCCATCAATGCAGGTTCAACAGGCAGCTATGCAGTAACCGTGACGGATGCAGCAGGATGCGCACTTACCTCTGATCCGGTGAGTGTTACCATTCTTCCCAATCCTGCACCGGTGGCACACATTAATGCATCAGCTCTCTCTATTTGCGACTGGGTTCCGGTATCACTTTCGTCTGACAGCACCAGTGGAAATATGTGGAGCACCAATCAGACCACCCAAAGTATCACCGCAACTATTGCCGGCACCTACACATTAACCGTGACAAACAATGTGGGCTGTACCGATCAAAGCTCGATGCAGCTCAGCGCTGGATACACTTTACCCGCGCCGGTTGCTTCGGTCAGTGATACTATTTGCGAAGGCAACAATGTCATACTATCCGCGAGTGGCCTGGCGCCCGGCGGGCAAGTGGCCTCCTTCAATGGCTATAATCAATATGTGAGTGTAACCCAGGATATCCCGGAAAATAACCTCACCATAGAAATGTGGGTGAAGACTACGGCTAGCAATACCGGCATCTTCAGTGTAACGGATGGTTTTCTCGGTAATAACGGCAACGACCGTCACCTGTATCTGAGCAATGGTGATTTATGTGCCCGCACCTGGCAAGGCAGTGGCTGGAATTCCGGCGCACACATCAATGACGGCAAATGGCATCATATCGCACTCGTCATTCAATCCGGTGTCGGCCAGCAAATATTTGTTGACGGCAGTCCGGCTCCTAACAGCAGTCCGTATGATCATTCAGATTTCATTACGCAGACAGCCTTCCTTATCGGTTATTCAAGTGATACTTATCCTTCTTACTTCAGCGGCCAAATCGACAACGTGAGAATCTGGAGTGAAGCAAGATCGCAAACAGATATCAGAAGTAACATGTTTAGCGAGACACCTGTTGCAGCAACCAACCTGGTTTATCATGCCACCCTGAACGGCACTGTGAATGCAGCAACCGGCAACAACGGCACAACACCCAATGGTATCTCCTACGCTGCTGCTAATTACTTCACGTATGCGTGGACCGGCACCGGAGCTCCGGCTGCTTCCACCAATGAAACACAATCCACTTCGTCCGTTAACGCCGATGCAACGTATGCAGTTGCCGTTTCTCTGGGTTCATGCACGGCGACAATGAGTAATTCAAGCGGTGTTACGGTATTGCCGAATGTGGAATATTACCCGGATGCCGACGGTGACGGATTTGGATCTTCAGCAGCCGCGGCACAACTCTACTGTACTGATCCTGGCAGCGGCTATGCATTGAACCATGATGATTGTAATGATGTCCTTGCTTCCGTTTATCCCGGTGCTATCGATATTTGTAACAACATTGACGATAACTGCAATACCATTACCGATGAAAATTCACTCAGTGTCAGCATCACCGCCGATGGCCCGACCACTTTCTGTTCCTGGTCAACAGTCCACCTGTCGGCAAACGCTTCAGGTGCAGGCTCGTTTACCTATCAATGGCTGAATGGTAACAATCCTGTTCCGGGTGCAACCGACGCTGCCTATACCCCTTCCGCATCCGGCGTGTATTCCGTAGCAACCTCTAATGGAATTTGTTCAGACACCGCAAACAGTATCACCGTAAATATTCTCATACGCCCGGATGCAGTAATCGCTCCTACCGGCAGCCTGAGTGTTTGCAAAGATGTTACTGTTACGTTTAGTGCCAACACGGGAACAGGGTATGCCTACCAATGGTACAAAGGTGTTGCAGCAGTGCCCGGCGCCACCAATGCAACGTATGATGCAACCGGTGTTAAGAAAGGATTTTATAGTGTGCTGGTCACCGCGCCCAATGGTTGTTACAATCATTCTGATTCAACGGAACTCATTCGTCTCAATGTTCCTCCATCCGTCATCAACATTCTGAATCCCGCCGGCAACCCTGATTTGTGTATCAACGGACAGGTGAAGCTTCGCGGTACCGGCGGTCCGGGATTCACCTACGAGTGGTATAAAAACAATGTTCCACTGGGTGTCACATCCCGCGATTATATTGTAACCGTGGAAGGCAACTACACCGTGAAGATTACTAATGCCTACAACTGCAGCAAGATGTCGCCACCGGTTTCGGTGATCAGTTCCTGCCGTGGCAATGAAGCTTTCAGCAATGTGCCGAAGCCATTGCTCAACATCTACCCTAATCCAACAGATGGACATTTTGCAGTAAGCCTCTCACTGTATAATTCATTCAATGGCAATGCAACTTTGGAAATCTTTAATATGCTGGGGCAGGTTGTTCAAAGTGAAACGGTACCGGTTACGGAGGGTGTGCTGTTCAAAGAACTGACTATAGGGCCGAACATGGCAGCATCCACTTACCTGCTGAAAGTTATTGCGGACGGACAGGTATTTAAAGAACAGGTAGTGGTGCAACATTGATTATTTATTTATTATCAGGAAGAGCCTCGGTTAGAGGCTTTTCCTTTTTTTAATGAATGACCGTTATAAGAATTTCAAACCGTTTTTTTGAATTGAAAAATCCTGGGTGAATCGGTGGCAGAACAGGTACTTTATTTTGGTTGATTTTATTTACTTTGCCAGTGCAGGAAGGCTATTTTTCATTCGTACAAAACAGTGCATGAACCCAAAGGTTGATTTTTATTTTACCAAAGCCGTGCAATGGCAGAAGGAAATCCGGAAGCTGCGGATGATCATACTTGACTGCGGACTGACCGAAGAATTGAAATGGGGTTCACCCTGTTATACGTTGCAGCATAAAAACATTGTACTGATTCATGTCTTTAAAGAATATTGTGCGCTGCTGTTTTTCAAAGGTGCCCTGCTGAAGGATACCGAGAGTATCCTGCTGCAGCAATCAGAGAATGTACAGGCAGCACGACAGATCAGGTTCACTCATCTTCAGCAAATAACCCAACTCGAAAAGACACTGAAAGCTTACATCTATGAAGCGGCAGCAGTGGAAAAGGCAGGCTTGAAGGTGACGCTCAAAAAAACCAGTGAGTTTGCGATGGCGGATGAGTTTAAAAGTAAATTAGATAGCCATGCTGCCTTGAAGAAGGCTTTTTATCAGCTGACACCCGGCCGCCAAAGAGCTTACCTGCTTCATTTTTCTTCCCCCAAGCAATCCAAAACCCGGGACGCAAGGATTCAAAAAAACATCAGGCAGATCCTCAGTGGAAAAGGGTTACATGACTGATCGCTGTCTTGCAATCCATCCTTCACTCAACAAAAGCGTAAACATCATGCATAACAAAAAAAACAAACTATCAGCAGAGCAACAGCGTGAATTACTACTCACCTTGAAATCCCGCTTTGAGAAAAACATGAACCGTCACGCGGGTCTTGACTGGGCCAGGGTAATTGCGAAGCTGGCAGCTCAGCCTGGAAAACTGTGGTCACTTTATGAAATGGAAAGAACCGGTGGCGAACCGGATGTGACAGGTTATGATGTAAAAAAAGATGAATTCGTTTTTATCGATTGCGCGACAGAAAGCCCCAAAGGCCGCAGAAGTATCTGTTACGATCATGAAGCGCTGGAAGCAAGGAAAGAACATAAGCCTGATGACAGCGCCATCAATATGGCCGCTGACATGGGTATTGACCTTCTGTCGGAAGAGCAATACCGCGCGCTGCAGCAAGTGGGTAGCTTTGATACAAAAACATCGAGTTGGATCCTGACTCCTCCGGCCATCAGGAAACTGGGCGGTGCCCTGTTCTGTGACCGCCGCTATAATAGTGTCTTCACCTACCACAATGGTGCAGAATCATATTATGCGGCAAGAGGTTTCCGTGGCGCACTTCGCGTATGAGCAAAATAGCAAGACCTGTCAAATCTGCTTTTTGACTTTCAAGGCATTGACGGATTCAACACCGTTTTACAAGAGCGCAGTTTTTGCCGATCATTTTCTTTCTCAAAAAAAATGAGCGGCTCCTTATCGTTGCTTTGATACATAGGCGCACCATTCTATTTTGTTACATTTGATTCCTTCTGCTTTTCTGCCGCAAAAATTCAATGCATGAAAAAATTATTACCGGTGATTTTGCTGCTCATCACTATCTCTTCCAGGGCACAGTTGTCATTTGTTACCACCTATGGAGGTTCAATTGGTGATCCACCCAACATCGAATCCTTCCCCATTACTGTTGCTGGCATTCCGGATGCTATTGATACCGCTTATGGTTTGGTAAAGGTGTGTGTTAACATCATACATACTTACGACAGCGACCTCGACATAAAACTGCAGGCACCTGATGGAACAATCATCGAACTATCAAACAACAACGGCGGCTCAGGGGATAATTACACAGGAACCTGCTTTGCGGAAGATGCGACCGGCGTCGAAATATCAGAAGGCCAGGCTCCCTTTTCAAACATGTACTTTCCTGATCAATCGCTGAACACGCTTAATAACGGGCAGGATCCGAATGGAACCTGGTACCTTGTGGTGGTGGATGAAGTTCCGTTGGATACAGGACAACTCATCAATGCCACCATCACCTTTGACAGCGACCCGCCGGCAACACACCCTGGCGGTCCGTGTTCTACCACCAATGCTTTCGGTTGCAGCTGCCCCGACGGCAGTAACGATTGTGACCTGTTGCCCGACATGATCAACTCAGGTCAGTATCTCGTCAATAACTGGACGGAACATCCGGGATATCTCACAGAAGGTGTTAACACGCCCAACATTGGCTATGGTCCGATGGAGATGCATGGAACAGGTTCCTGTTATTGCGATACCATGTTGGCTGATTGCGCTTCACCCTGTCCTGATGGCTCCGATCCCAAACAGCTGGTAAATCAAACTGTTTATCATAAGAGCAATGAGCTGATGACAAAGTATACTATTCCGGCCGGTACCATGACTTATCATCCTGATCATGGTCACATTCATATTGATAACTGGACGTATAATACGCTTCGCATCCGTGGCCCCGGTGATGATCCTGCCGGCTGGCCCGTGATCGGTGAAGGCAGCAAAACAAGTTTTTGCCTGATCAATCTCGGTACCTGCACCAGCGCGAACGGTTACTGCGTGAACGACCTTGGTACTGTGGTGGATCAGTCATCTATGCCCAATGGCGGACTGGGCATCGTAACCGGTTGCGGCGAAGACCAGGGAATTTTTGTAGGCAACTACGATGTGTACTCGCAGGGAATAGACGGCCAGCAAATTGAATTCGGCAACGTCTGTAACGGCCAGTATTATATTGTCTCTATCACCAATCCTGATCATGCCATCCTGGAAATGAACTACAGCAACAACTGGTCAGTCACTCCGGTCACGCTCTATCAACAGGCAGGCAATTGTTGTAAAGCCAATTTTTACGCCGATACCACTTACGGTATGGCGCCATTCGAAGTGCAATTTACAGATAGCACGATTCCCATTGCCAATGCATGGCAGTGGGACTTTGGCGATGGCTATACCTCGGAAGAACAGTTTCCGCAGCATGTTTACACACAAGGCGGCACCTATACCGTTAAACTGATCACCAAAAACAACAACTTCTGCAGCGATACGGTCTCGCGCCTCCATTATATTACGGTTGATTTCGGAACGGCTGCGATGCCGCTTACCGATCCGGGGTTCACGATGCTGGCTTATCCTAATCCTTTCAGCAGCACCACCACCATCAAGTATCACCTTGATATACCAGCCCATCTGCAGTTGACGGTGGTGGATGTGGCCGGCAACATGGTAAAAACACTCAGCGATAACTACATGCATTCAGGTGACCATGAAATCAGCTTCGATGCCCGCCGCGAAGGGCTGCCCAACGGATTTTATCTGTTGCGCGCTGTTGCCGGGGAAAAAGTTTCTTTTGTGAAAATGGTAAAAGTGGATTGAACCCGTACTTCGCCGTTCAAAACAGCAAGCGGTTGATTCCCGGCATTAAACGGTTGATTTGGGCTGTGGTGTGATATTTCAAATGAAAATCCGGGATATATTCAAATCCTATTGCCATCTTTAGGAAGTTATTACTATTCATGAGCTACAAATTATACGGTTATGAACGCTCAACCCAAACTGCTTTTCAGCACACAAAGCTATCGCTACCTCCGGGAAAAAATGCTGGCCGGCGGTCATTTTGAACCCGGGCAAACGAGCTATAAAAAATTCCCGGACGGCGAAGTCTATCAGCGGATTCTTTCGAATGCAGAAGGCCGCGAAGCCATTGTAATCGGTGGCACTATCTCCGATGAAGACACCCTCGAGCTTTTTGATCTCGCCTGCTCTATTGAATATTATGGCGCCCTCTCTCTCACATTAGTAATTCCATTTTTCGGATATGCTACCATGGAACGTGCCGTGAAAGAAGGTGAAGTGGTGAAAGCAAAAACACGCGCCATTCTTTTTTCTTCCATTCCTGAAACAGCCATGGGTAACCGTGTGCTGCTGATGGATCTTCATTCAGAAGGGCTGCCACATTACTTTGAAGGCGCTCTTAGGGCAGTGCATGTTTATTGCAAACCCATCATTATAGAAGCCGCCATCGAGTTAGGCGGAACCGACTTCGTGCTGGCAAGCACCGATGCCGGCAGAGCAAAATGGGTGGAATCTCTCGCCAATGATCTGAGCGTGAATGCGGCATTTGTTTTTAAGAGAAGAGTAAGCGGCGATGAAACGCATATCACCTCCATCAGCGCGGAAGTGCTCGGCAGAAATGTAGTAATCTACGACGACATGATACGCACCGGTGGCTCATTGATTGACGCCGCATACGCTTACAGGCAGGCAGGCGCAAAAGAAATCAGTGTCATCACCACACATGGCTTGTTTGTCGGCGATGCCTTGCAACGCATTCAACAAAGCGGCCTCATCAGAAAGATAATCTGCACCGATACGCATCCAAGCGCACTGGCGCATCAAAGCGATTTTCTCCGGATAAAATCTGTGGCCGGCTTACTGATGGAAAGACTGTAGAAACTGCGTGAACCGGTGTCATCCTTACGAGCTGTTCGCTTCGTCTTACAGTTGAACAAACCCACTTTTTGCAATAGATATATGCATGGACTTAACCCGTGTTTAACCCGGATTTTTCAGTGGAAAAATCCCGCTTCGCTGCGACTCATATCTTTGTTAATTAATTAAAACTGAAACTAAAGTTGGCAATCTGAACTACGACTAAGCACGTTTACACGATGCTGATTCTAAGGAATCGCCAGCTTTGGTTTCTTCTTCCGAAGTTTGAACAGTACCTAAAGATGCTTGACATTCAGCAATCTTGAATAAATCATGAGTTAAAACTGCGAAGAAGATTTTCAGTTTTTGATTTCATTGTTCACTAAAAACTAAAAACCATGTGCAATTTACTGAAGTATTCACTAGGTATTGACACAGCAAAGGACAAAATGGATGTATGTTTTCTGTCCATTGATCAAAATCAGGATTAAAGATTAAAGCGCAGCTTTGCCAATAACTTAACAGGCTTTAAAGAGTTACATGCGTGGTGTAAGAATCATTGTAAGGAAGCCATTCCATTGCAGGTTCTGATGGAAGCCACAGGTGTGTATTATGAGAGACTGGCCATTTATCTGGTAGATCAGAGGTATTCGGTTAGCGTAATTTTGCCCAATAAGGCGCGTAAGTACATGCAAGCAATGGGATTAAAATCCAAGAACGATACGATAGATGCGCGAGGGCTTCGCCTTTGATGGGTTCTCAACAAAAACTCGACACCCTGGCAACCGCTATCAAAGTTTTATTACCAGCTGCGGCTGCTGACCCGTCATCATCAAAGCTTGCAGGAAGCCAAAAGTCAAGTGTTCAATCAACTGCATGCGCTGGAGCACAGTGGCTACTCTTCAAAGGAAGTATCCACACAATTGAAGAAGACCATTACCCTGTTTGAAAAGCAACTAGAGCAAACCAAAAAATGCCATTATCAAGCACATTGACAGTGATCAGGCAGTGAAGGTGAAGGTCAGAAACATCTGTAAGATAAAAGGAGTTGATGTGCTAACAGTTAGCACTGTGATTGCAGAGGCTAATGGGTTTAGTTTATTCAAAAATATAAACCAGTTAATAAGTTATGCAGGATATGACGTAATAGAGAATTCATCAGGAAACCACAAGGGCAAAACACGAATCTCTAAAAAGGAAACAGTCGGATTCGGCGTATCCTGCACATGCCAGCATTCAATGTGGTGCGCTATGAGCAAGATTTACCCTGTTTTATCAACGTGTATTTGAAACAACAAAAATCAAAATGAAAGCGTACGTGGCTGTCCAGAAGAAATTACTCGTTGTAATCTACACCCTATGGAAAGGAAAAAGCATTCCAATCTGATTTTAATAACATATCGGGCAATGTGGAATCCAGAGCCCTCTTTCCGTTAGCGCATGAAGTTCTAAAATCAAGTGAAGTGATAAAAAAAGAGTGCCGCAATTAAGCAGCACTACTCAAGATGGAAATCGGTACAAAGTATCGTCCGAGGCCCTCTTTCCGTAAGTGCAAACTTAAAGAATTCTGAAAATAAATTTGAAAATGAAGACAGTATCTAGAACTTGCTAAGGGTTTGCATCTTTTTCAAGAAAAGAAAATGTTTCACAAACCCTAAGCAGTTCTACGTCGGGGTTAAACCCGTTGCCGCTTTGAACTGCAAAATGTGGGTTTAACATTTATAATCCAGGATCTTTTTTACAGAAGCTTATGGACTTGCATAGTATCCGCACATTCCTGTAACAACACACTCACCTTTTTTTTCAATACCGGATGAATAAAGTGAGGCGCGATCTCACATAATGGTTCAAGCACAAAACGACGGAGATGTAGCCTTGGATGTGGAATTACCAGTACGGCGGATTCCAGCAGCAAATCATCATAAAAAAGAATGTCAATGTCTAAGGTCCGTGGTGTGTTTTTTTCATCTCCGGTGCGTCCTTCACTGGTCTCTATTGCCCTAAGCCCTTTCAACAATTCGGTTGCCGACAATGCCGTTTCGATCTGTATGGCCTGGTTCAGGTAGTCATCATGATTCAAAACGCCCCATGGCTGGGTTTGATAAATAGCGGAGGCCTGTATCCTGCCACCGGCCAGCGCACCGATTTTATTGAATGCCCGATGCAGGTGCGCTTGTTTGTCGCCGACATTACTTCCTGTTAAGAGGTATACATTATGCATGATGGGTGGATTCCCTTTTTGATCAGAAATTTCAGTTAAAAATTCATGCGGCTTTGACTATGACTTGCATATGACTTCCTCAGTTTATCAGCCGGTAAAGGTAAGTGCCATCCAATAAAAGATGGCATGGATGAAGCACTTGCCCGCCTAATCCATAAGTTTTGCATTTATTACCGTCATTCCTGTTCCTTATTCAAAAATATATTATGTCCATTTCACAATCGATTTTTCCCCGTTCAACTCCTTTTGTTTTAAGAAAGTGGCCTCGCCATCTACTTTTGGCCATTGTCAAATTCCAATACCATCCGATTCTTTTTACTGATCATTCAAGCCACACTCCATCCCAATGAAGAAACTTTCCTACGTTTTTCTGCTGTTACTCCTTTGCAGACAAATGACACTGGCACAGGCACAAACTGTTTGGTCCAGCGCTTTATCCGGCACCGGTGACAATTCAGACCGTTACAATGCAATTGTGCAGGATGCCGCCAATGATCTATATCTCGGCGGTTACACCTTTAATTCCGGCAAAGACAAAGACTACCTGCTGGTAAAAATGACTGCCACTGGCGACACGCTCTGGACACGGCAGTTCAACGGCGCGGGCTTTGGTGCTGATAAGATATTTTACATCGCTTTAGATCCTTCCGGTAACGTAATAGTAACCGGCGAATCAGACGGAGGTGGCATCAACCAAAATGATATCGTCACACAGAAATATAATGCAACAGGTGCGCTGCAATGGTCTGTTACCTATAACTATGCGCCTTTTAACCAGGATGACTCTCCGCTTGGCCTGGCTGTTGACAACAGTGGTAATATTTTTATTACGGGATCAAGCGACCGTGATTCAACTGCTACGGGAAACGATGACATTATCACCCTCAAATACAATGCTGCCGGCGTACTGCAGTGGTCGGCCCGCGTGAATGGAACCGGCAATGCCACAGACAGGGGCAGTGGTATAGTAGCGGACAATGCAGGTGGTTGTGTGATTACCGGAAGAACCGCTTCCCTGATCGATGACGATGTGATAACAATTATGTACAGCAGCAGCGGCACGGAGACGTGGCGTACCGTTTACAACAGGGGCTTCGGCAATGATCGTGGTGAAGATATCTGCGCGGATGGTGCCGGTTTTTATTATGTGACCGGCCGTTCGTCCAGCGCAAGCGATTATGATGCGGTAACCATCAAATACAATGCGTCAGGCGTTGCGCAGTGGACAAAATTTTATAACAAAGTGGACAATGATTATGGCAACCGCATAAAAGTGAATGCTCTCGGCGATGTCTTTGTGATCGGACAGTCAGATGTAGATAATTCAGGTGGCACTACTGATTATGATTTTCTTATCCTGAAATATAATTCCCTGGGTACGCAGCAATGGGCCAAAACATTTGGCAATGCAGCATTAAATGATGAAGATCCCAATGACCTGGCCATTGATGCAGCCGGAAATGTTTACGTAACCGGAAAAAGTGATGTGAACGCCCTGGCAGCCGTTACCGCCAATAATTATCTCACTGTTAAATACAATGCTTCCGGTGTGCTGCAGTGGAGTACCTACTTTGACGGAACGGCGGTGAACAGCGATGACATTGCAGAAGGCCTGGTGCTCGATGCGGCAGACAACCTCTATATTGCCGGCGGCGGTGACAATGCTGCCACGCAGAAAGATGCTACGGTGCTAAAATATGCAGCTGCAACCGGTGTCGTCACCTGGACAAAAAATTACAATGGCAAAGGAGACTTCTCAGACAAAGTCCAGGATATGATTGCAGATGCCGCCAATAATATTTATGTAACAGGCTATGTCTTTTCTCCGGAACAACGCAAAGATCTTTTTACGGCTAAAATAAATTCGGCAGGTTCCACCGTGTGGTATAAAACATACGACTTCTCTTTAGCGGATGATGAAGGAAAATCCATCACCCTTGATACCAGCGGCAACGTTTACGTTTGTGGTAACAGCATTGGAAATGGCAGCAGCGACGATTATATAACTATTAAATATGACACGCTGGGCAATGTGATCTGGTCGGCCCGTTACAATTATGTAAATGAAGCAGATGTGGCAACATCCATCAGTGTCAATGCAGCCAATGGCAATGTGTTTGTAACCGGCTACAGTGATGGAAACAGCACGGCGTCTGTCACTAACTACGATATTACTACCGTGAAGTATTCTTCCACCGGCAATGAAAATGCCGTGGTAAGATTTAATGGCACCGGCAATGGCATTGACAGGGGTGTGAGAATTATCGTCAATGGAAACAGTTCCTATGTAACAGGCAAAACCTGGAACGGATCCAACTACGATATCGTCACCATAAAGTACAATGGCTCCCTCAGTCAGCAATGGCAGGCCATTTATGCCGGTAACGGCCTGCTCGATGATGAACCGCGTGACATGATCCAGGAGATTAGCACCGGCGATTTGTTTATCACCGGCAATACAGGAACTGCTTCCGGCAACGACAATTATATCACTTTACGCTACAAAAACACCGGAGCGCTGCAATGGTCTTCGTCTTACAATGGATCAGGCAACAACACCGACCGTGCTTATGGTGTGGTGGAATTTGGCGATGGTGTTTATGTTACCGGCCGCAGCGCACCTGCCAATGCCGCCGATAGCGCAGATATAGTAACCATTAAATACGCGAAGCTGACCGGCACACAATCCTGGATAAACAGGTACAATGGTCCGGCAGGAAGCGCTGACCGTGGTAATGCTATTGCTGCCGATGCCGCCGGAAATATTTTTGTAACCGGTGAAAGCACCGGCACTACGTCCGGCAGCGACTTTGCCACTTTACTCATCGATGCGAATGGCAATAAGAAATGGGAAGCCCGTTATAATGGCTCCGGCAATGGCGAAGATGTTCCCCGCTGTATCGTCACTGATGCAGCCGGCTATGTGTATGTGAGCGGTTATGCATCGGGCACTACAACCGGTTTTGATGCAACCATACTCAAATATTGCCCTCCGCCGGCGGTAAATGCAGGAGCTGACATTACAATTTGCGCTGGTTCATCCACCACCCTCAATGCCACCGGCGCCATCTCCTATACATGGACACCCTCCACCGGGCTCAGCAGTACGGTGATTGCCAATCCGGTAGCCAATCCCGCAGCAACAACCTCCTATATCGTAACTGGAACCAATACACTTGGTTGCGGAGCGGGCAAAGACACCGTTAAAGTAATTGTCAAAGGATCGCCTGCCGCTAAAATAACGGCCGGTGGCCCCCTTTCATTTTGCCAGGGAGACAGCGTTATACTTTCAGCCAATTCAGGAAATGGCTTTACTTATCAATGGAAAAATGGATCCACCACTATCGTGGGTGCTACCAACATCAGCTACACGGCAAAAACTGCGGGCACATACAAGGTGACGATAACCAATTCCAACGGTTGCAGCAATACCTCAAAAGGAGCGAAAGTGAAGATCGTTTGCAAAGAAGGAACGATAACGGCAACACCGCTCATTGCACCCAATCCCTTCGCCAATACATTCACCCTTCAACTGGCACCCGGAGCAGTTGCCGACATCCGCATTACCAATATGCTTGGTCAGCAAATCAGGCAATATGCAGGTGTCAGCGGTATCCTCACCGCAGGGGAAGATTTGCTTCCGGGCACTTACCTCCTGCAGGTCATCGAAGAAGGAAGGCGCAGCACTTATAAACTTGTAAAAACGGAGAATTGATCCCTTTCAGTAAAAAAACGGAACATCACGAATATTGATGCTTCAATAGATCACATGACTACCACAAAAAATATCTTAACCTGCCTGTTATGCTTCATCACGATGCAGCAGGGTCTTAACGCACAGCCTTCCGCTGAGTGGATCTTTCACTACAATGGAGAAGGAGACTACTCGGACAGGTTTAACTGTATCACTTCCGATGCGGCAGGTAATATTTATAGTGGCGGATCTTCTGTAAATATTGGTACCGATCGTGATTTTCTTATTCAGAAATCAGATGCAGCAGGTAATGTCAGCTGGAGAACTATGTTGGGTGCCGCCGGCAACGGGCCGGATGAGGTGACCGCCATTTGGGTGGATGGATCGCAGAATGTTTATGTAACCGGCTTTGGAAAAAGCCTGGATGCGGGCAATGATTTTCTAACTGCAAAGTATGACCCAAGCGGTACATTGCTCTGGTCTGCTGTTTACAACTACGATTTAGCCAACGCTTATGATCAGCCCAACTCCATTACCCTCGACCAGGATGGTAACGTGATTGTTACCGGACAAAGCGACAGCGACCCCGGGCCACTTACAAAAGATGATTATCTCACCATAAAATATTCTCCGGCAGGCAGTGAACTCTGGATTCAGCGATACAATGGCCTTGGTGATGGTACTGACAGAGCGGTGAAAGTGGTGGCAGACAATAACAATAATGTTTACGTGACCGGAAGAAGCTACAATGGCTCATTTGATGACTATGTTACGATAAAATATAATTCCGCTGGTACACAGCAATGGTTGAAATACGGCGACCGCAATTTCACCGACCGTGCCACCAGCATGGCCATCGATGCGAATGCGAATATTTATGTTACAGGCTGGAGCAGTAACGGCTCAAATGATGATTTCTATACCATTAAATACAACAGCGCAGGCGCCACACAATGGTCAAAGGTGGTGGATGGCGTTGACCAGGATCGCGCTTTAGCCATTGCCGTAGATGGAAGCGGCAATGTGTATGTTACCGGCAGCAGCGACGGTGACAACGGCCCATTCGTAAATCTTAATTTCAGAACTGTCAAATATAATGCGAATGGCGTGCTTCAATGGAACGTAGTGTATGATGGAGCTGCCGGAAATGATGATATTCCTTCCGCAATAACTGTAGCCTCAAATGAAGTTTTTGTTACCGGTATCTCAGACCAGAATGCCACGCCGGTTATCTCCAATGACATGGTAACCATAAAATATTCTTCCAGCGGCGCTGCACAATGGACAAAAACTTATACCGGTAGCGGAGGTTTTGATGATGTCAGCTATGCCTTGCTGGCTGATGCATCCGGTAACATTTTCGTGGCCGGCTATGAAGAAGATGAGCATCAGCAACGCAATGCGCTCCTCGTCAAATACGACAACAGCGGTACTCAGCTTTTCAGCAACACTTTCAATGGCATGGGTGATAACAGCGATAACATCCGCGACCTGAAGATGGATGGCTCCGGCAATTTATACCTGGCAGGCTATGCAGTGCAACGCGGTCAAAACCGTGATTTTTATGTGCTGAAACTTTCC
This sequence comes from Chitinophagales bacterium, assembly GCA_044227805.1. Taxonomy (GTDB): domain Bacteria; phylum Bacteroidota; class Bacteroidia; order Chitinophagales; family UBA10324; genus JACCZZ01. Next base: position 30,205 of record JBGAWA010000023.1, read on the forward strand.
GCTTCCGGCGATACTGCCTGGACCCGTTACATTAACGGATCGTCTCCTGACAGTGAGGATGAAGGACAATCAATTGCCATCGACGGATCAGACCATATCATCGCTGCCGGCTTCACCAAAAACAGCGGCAGTTCCGGCGATTTTACCACCGTGAAATTAGATGCGGTGGGTGATTCAACATGGCTTCGGTATTATAATTCGCCGACCAATGAAAATGATAAAGCGTATGATATGCAACGTGACGCGGCAGGCAATATCTATATCACCGGCCGCACGGACAGTGATCCCGGGCTGAATTCAAATGACGATGCAACCACTGTGAAGTACGATACCGACGGAAACCTGTTATGGAATATGTCATACAATGGCAACGGTAACGGCGCCGATCGCGGCAGCTTCGTCAGGGTAGCCGCTTCCGGCAATGTGTACATAGCGGGGCGAACCTTCAACGGTTCCAACCTGGATATGCTCTTCATCAAATACAACAGCGATGGTGCACAACAATGGATAAAAACCATAGACGGTGGATTTGGCAATGATGAGATAAGAGCTGTAGCAATCGACAACAATGAAAATATTTATGCTACGGGTATCAGCGCCGGCACCGCAGACTCCGCTGATTTTATTACCATGAAGTACTCCCCTGCCGGTGATCAGCTTTGGCTGAATCGTTATAACAGCGCGGGCAATGGCGGCGATTTCGGCGAAGGACTTTCACTCGATCCCGCAGGAAATGTGCTGGTGACAGGTTATAGCGATAACGACAATTCATCCGGTGTAAACCTGGATATCGTAACCATTAAATACGATGGAAGCGGTAATGAGTTATGGAAAAAAACCATCAACGGTAATGCAAACCTTGATGATATCGCCGATGCCATCATCACCGACCAGTTTGGCAATGCTTATGTAGCCGGCCACTCCAATACTGGCTCAGCTACCGACATTAATTTCGACATCATCACAATCCGCTACAATGCGGACGGAACAGAAGAATGGTCGACAGCCTACAATGGCCTATCCGATACGCTCGATGAGCCGAATACATTGTTGCTCTCCGGGACTGATTTGTTCGTCGCCGGCAGCAGTTGGCAAAACGGTCAGCAACGCGATATGATCGTGATCAAATATGCATCGGTCACGGGAATCAGCCCATCTTCCGCTGCGCAACCGGTGAAAATCTTTCCGAATCCGTTTAGTAATCACATCAACATTCAATCTGCTGCACTGGCCACTGAAGAACTTGCTTTCGAATTATATGATGCTGCCGGCAGGCTTGTTTATGCCACTGAATGCAAGGGAAGCACGGGCATTGACTTGCCCGGCAATTTGCCGTCAGGTTACTACACCTACTCCCTTCTTCATAACAGGCAGATCATTCAGTCAGGAAAACTCATTCACTGATCATAGAAACAATCACTACATAAAAAACAGCAACGGCCATGAAAATCAAAAAGACTATCGTTACCAAAGACATTCAGCACTACACGTTGAATGAATCCATCAAAGATACACATGTGCCTATTGCCGGTGACGTGGGTATTTTTGAGGTAATAACGCTTGGACGACATGAAGCAATTCAAGGAGAAGACAAGCGTATCACCGCCATTTTTGAGAATGACTACATCATGGCGGCCTTTGCTGACCGTTATGCGACGTCGCAATTTGAAGGCTATGTCCCAACCTTCCCCATGGAACTGTATGATATCCTTGGCGCCGGTGGTGCCATTGGTGTGGTGAAGTCGAAGAATGCTTTGCTAAAGGATATCGAACCTACCAAAATCAGGATGATCGGATATTGCTGCGACGAAACCGGCAAAGTGATTAATACTAAATGGTATCAGAAACAACGCTTTTCATTTACCGGTGAAGTGCCCAATAATGCGAAAGTGATCCTTTCCGTTGGTTCTACTATGGACAGCGGCAAAACCACTACGGCAGCCCATGTTGCCCGTGGCCTCAAAATGAGCGGCAAAAAAGTGACCTTCATTAAGTTTACCGGAACCTGCTTTACCAAAGACAAAGATTTTGTTTACGACTGTGGCGCTGATGTAGCCATTGATTTTTCTGACATCGGATTCCCTTCTACTTATATGTGCGAGAAGGAGGACCTGCTCGACCTTTACCAGTCGCTGCTCGCCAACATCGCCGCCGAAAAACCCGATTTTATCGTGATGGAAATTGCAGACGGACTCATGCAGCGCGAAACAAATTTTCTCCTTCGCTCTAAAGAATTCATGGCCACCATCCACTCCGTGGTATTCTCTTGCGGCGACAGCTTAAGCGCTTTCCAGGGTTACGACATCCTCCACCAGTGGGGAATCACACCGGCACTTATCAGCGGCCGCTTCACCATGAGTCCGCTGCTGATTGATGAGGTGAAGAATAATTGTGCGGTACCTGTGCTCACCATTGAAGAAATCATGACAGGCAAATTCAATAACTTGCTGGTTTCATCCAGACTCGTAGCCGCCTGATGAGCGCACGCAAGCTTATTGCTGATTTCTTTTCACGGAATAAAATGCTGGTGCTGGCAACCTTTGTGGCAAGCATTGGAAACAGCCTGCTCAATGTATTGCTTCCGTTAAGCATCGGCAAATTCTACGAACTTACTTTTCATGAAAGCTCCGCGAAAGGAAAACTTTTTGATACCCTCCACCTCTCAGTGGAAACGATGACCGCTTTCTTCACCTTCTTTCTGAGCCTGATAGCGTTGAAATCCATCATCACTTATTGCGAAAAATATTTTACGGGAATGGTGGGTGAACGGTTTTCCCGCGACCTGCGTGAACTGCTGTTTCGTGCTCAGCTGTCACACTCCATGGCTGTACATGAAATGAAACCCTCCGGAAAATACCTGCTTCGTTATAGCGGCGACCTTTCTTTCATACAGCGTTTCATCAGCAAAGGCATCATCCAGTTTTCGGGAGATGTGATTTTCCTGGCTGCCGCCTTCACCGTGCTGCTGCTGATCAATGCAACACTTACAGCCATCGTTATCGCAGGATTGGCCCTGGCCACCGGCTTTATCATTCTCCTTAATAAATCCGTGCGCAGGGCTACCATCCGAAGAAGAAATCAACGATCCTCCCTGCTGGGTTTTGTTACCACAAGACTCCAGGCTTTTTATACACTCAAAAGCTTTAACCGTGAGGTTCCCGAAACAACACATTTTAACAGGCAGTCGCACAAAATGTATAACCTCGGTATCCGCTACTACAAAATATATTCATTGGTACAGGCTATTCTGCCGGCATTATTTTTCGGAACAATGGCAATGGTATTATACTTTGTTGCTGCTGAAAGAGAGAGCTATCCATCGGCTTTTCACCATGGCGATGTATTGAATTATATCCTGCTGCTACTGTATATACAAGCCTCCATCCGGCGAATGCTCGGCGTCAATGTTGTCTGGCAACTCGGGCAGGTTTCTATCCTTAAATTGTTGCGTATCATCAATCAGCCTGCTGAACGCAGGGCCGATCCGGAAGCCATAGCGACAGCCAAAGGGAAAATCGATTTGGAAGATGTTTCTTTTCAATACAAAAACACAGAGCATCCTGCTTTTGAACACCTCACTTGCCGCATGGAGCCCGGCACCGTCACCTGGATTTCCGGAAAGCAGGGCAGCGGAAAAAGTACTGTGCTGAAGCTGATACAGGGAATTTATGCACCGCTCAGCGGCAAAATCAGGCTGGATGAGCATCCGCTTGATGAACTGGCACCCAACGCCATCCGTAAAAATGTAGCGATCATTTCCAATGAGGCTCCGCTCCTCGGCCAAACAGTCTTTAAAGCCATCTCCTACAGCGCCACTGACGAGAAACGGGAAAAAGCGCTGCAGCTTCTCGAACGGCTTGGCTTTTCTGCAGGTGACGGCAATGATCATATGCTGGATCATCGCCTCAGCGATTATGCGAAAAATCTTTCCAATGGACAGCGCAAAGTGCTGATGTTTGCACGTGCATTTCTTACCAGGAAAAAAATCCTGCTCATTGATGAAGCTTTTGACGATCTTGATAAAGACTCCACCGATCGTGTGATACAGGAGTTGCAAAAACTAAGACCCAAACGTACCATCATCATTGCCGCCAGCCGGCTTCCCGGCGAACTGACAGCAGATCAGATTATTAACCTGGGTGAGTTTCGTCCCAAAATTCAGCACTCTTACCATGATATCCGTTAAATCATTGAAACAAACATGGGTGATTCCCGCTCTTGCCTTACTCCTTTTTGCAGCCTGCAAAAAACAGGAAGGAAAAGGGGGTGATGCATCCATTGCCGGCTCCGTGTATGTAAAACACTACAACTCCACTTTCACTGAATTTATCAGCGAATATCCCGGAGCCGACACCTATGTCTACCTGGTGTACGGCGATGATATCAGCTACGGCCAGCGGATCAAAACAAATTATGAAGGTCAGTTTGAATTCAAGTACCTCTACAAAGGAAATTATACCGTGTATGTATATTCTCTTGACTCTACGCTCACCGCGGCGGATGGCAACGTGCCGGTAGTGAAGCAGGTCAGTATCGCCGGAAGAAAGGATCATATGCAACTGGATACTTTCCGGATTTTTCAATAAGTGCCACAAATGATGCTTAATGATGTCTCTTCCGCATAAAAAACACAGGGGCCACAGCAATCACCCCAAAGACAATCAGTCATCGCCGCGGCATCTGCCTGCCGTAACATTACTCAGGATCACTGCATTGATCATGAGCCTGTGTATCTACCTTCCATACAACAGCTTTTCCCAAACCGCTACTGCCATCTCCTCCCGCGGCATCAGCGCTGTTACGGTTAAGACCTTTGATGCCCGCAAGAAAGACACTACCGAAAGAAAGATTTTCACGCGATATGACCATCATGGCAATGTGCTGGAAACTATTGAATATGACGCGACGGGAAAAATAAAATCAAATGAACAGTTTGATTACAACAGGCATAATGATGAAACAGCTTACCGCCTGCTCGAGGCTGATGGCACAATCAAAAAAAGCGTGGTGACCACGTATGATAAATGGAACCATGTTACCTCAAAAACAACGACCGATTCAACAGGCACGTTAGCAGAAAAAACAGTGAGCACTTACACTACTTTCAATGATCTTGCAAGTGAAAGCACTTTCGGTAAAGATGGCACCCTGATCCGACAGGTGCTCTATAGCTACGACGCGAAAGGTATGCTCCTCAGCCGCAAAGTGTACAATGAAAAAGGGGAGCTGATTTATGCCAAAGAATATACCTACGAATATTGATGCTCTCATTTTCAGAAAATATAACCATACCTCGTTTAGCATGGCAAAGCTTTTTGCGGCTCTGGCATGCAGCTGCTGCTGTTGGTTGTCTGCTGTCGTTGCTGTTGTTATGCTGCACTGAAAAAGTACAGGCACAGGCAGCCTATTCGCCCCAAAATGATTTCCATGGCATCCTTGGTCTGAACATCGAAAAAAAAATCTCTCGGTCTTTCTCCCTGATAGTGTTTAACCAGGAAATATTTAATCAAAACCTGTCGGAACTGGGCACTTCCCTGCTGGATGTGGGCATCAACTATAAACTCAACCGGCACTTTTCATTGGGCTTAGACTACCGCTTCATCAGCCACAGAAACCTTAACAACAGCTATGAAAAACGGCAGATGCTGATGGCCGATATTACGTACTGGAAAGGATTCCATAATTTTTCTCTCGCAGCGCGTGTCCGCTTTTCCAATCAATATTACGATCAGCTTATGGCGGAAAATTACAAGCCTGCAGCAGCATACAACCGCGATAAGGTAACCTTGCGTTACCGGATCAGTTACTACCTTTCGCCCTATGTGTCGGGAGAAATTTTTTTTCCGCTTAATAACACCGAAAGAAACGGAATCAACCGTTTCCGTGGCACCGGTGGTTTTTTTTACACCTTTAATGATCACCTGCGAAGTGAATGGTATTATGCCGTCTCCGTAGGATTCAACAGGAAAACGAACAATACCGTTTATGCAGCTGGGAGTTCATGGTATTACCGGTTCTGAAATACCAGGAGACAACAGGCTGGCGGTAACGTCTGTTAATTTTTGAAGTAGCCTTTAATGACTGATTGGAACACCTGCTTTGCTTTCATCCCGCATCAACGCATATCCTACACCGAGTAAATAAATTTTTCACTGATGAAATTGCCGTTCACCGGTTTCCTGTTCACCCTGTTTTTTGTATCATTTAGCTTCCCTCCATCAATTATGGCGCAGCCTGTCAATCCTATCTCCAGTCACCCGATTGCCATCGCCATTCATGGTGGTGCGAGTAACATCAAAAAGATGAACCTCTCCGCCGCACAGGAGAAAGCCTACCGGGATACGATGGAACTTGCTTTGAAGGCGGGCTACACCGTCCTTCAACAGGGCGGTACGAGTGTTGATGCTGTGGTGGCCGCTATCAAAGTGATGGAGAATTCCGTTCTCTTTAATGCCGGCAAAGGATCGGTAATCACCCATGATGGTACTATTGAAATGGATGCGGCTATCATGAATGGCAAAACGCTAAAGGCCGGTGCATTAACCGGTGTGAAAACCATAAAAAATCCCATTACCGCCGCACGCAGCATTATGGACAGCTGCAAATTTGTTTTCCTGTCGGGAAAAGGTGCCGAAGATTTTGCCAGCGAACAAGGTATTGAGATGGCCGACACCGCTTATTTCTTCACGCAGTACCGTATGGATCAATTGCAACGCGCGCTGAAAGGCGATACTACACCGCTTGATCACAGCGATACAACCGGTATGATTCTCCCGGCTGATGGCATCCGTTCATCCAATGAAAAGTTTGGTACGGTGGGTTGTGTTGCAGTGGACCGCTATGGTGACCTTGCGGCAGGAACCTCCACTGGCGGCATTGTTAACAAGCAATACAACCGCATCGGCGACTCTCCGCTGATCGGCAGCGGTACCTATGCCAACAATAAAACATGCGCTGTGTCTTGCACCGGCAGAGGCGAGGAGTTTATCAGGCACGTGGTGGCTTATGATATTTCGGCACTGATGCAATACCGGGTGATCAATTTGCACGATGCCGCTAACTATGTCATCAAAGACAAACTCGTAAAGGCCGGTGGCAGAGGCGGCTGCATCGCCATGGATAAAAACGGGCATATTGAGATGCCGTTTAACACCGATGGAATGTTCAGAGGCTACATCAATACAAAAGGCCTCTTAAAAATCTCCATCTATGAAGAGTAACATAACGCCGCAAACGCACATCTTGCAGTTCAGACCATACTACACCAATATTGAGGTTATCACTGTTTGCAGTTAGCAATGCTGTAGAAGTAATATGGAATATTTCATACTTCTGGTGGCTTGCATCCTGAATTTTCCATAATTTTGAGAACTTTAAAACTTACACGATAAGATGGGTTACATCAAAGATAAATTTGCCGCCAAAGCATTTCCGATGGCAGCCGAAATAAAAGAGCTGATAAAGAACCATAGTGATGTGGTGCTCGGATCATATACTATCGGCCAGGCTTATGGCGGAATGAAAAGTATCATTGCCCTGGTAACCGAAACATCCTTGCTCGATGCCAATGAAGGTATCCGTTTTCGCGGTTATACAATTCCTGAACTGCGGGAAAAACTTCCTCATCTTGAAACCTGCAGCGAGCCGCTTCCGGAAGGCCTCTTCTACCTGCTGCTCCTGGATGAAATTCCCAACTATAAAGATGTACAGCACGTGGCCAACGTCTGGGCCCGTCGTGCTATCGTCCCTTTGCATGTGTTCAAAGCCATTGACCGACTGCCCCGTGATATGCACCCGATGACGCAGTTCAGCATCGGCATCATGGCTATGCAAACCGAATCAAACTTTAGCAGGGCCTACCGGGATGGTATCAGCAAGAAAGATTATTGGGATCCGATGTATGAAGATGTGATGACACTCATTGCGCGCCTTCCCAGGGTAGCTGCTTATATCTATCGCCGCTCCTACAAAAAGGGTAAACACATTGAACCCAATCCCGACCTCGACTGGGCCGCCAATTTCGCGCACATGCTGGGTTTCGATCAACCCGACTTCTACAGCTATATGCGTTTGTTTCTTACCATACATGCTGATCATGAAGGCGGCAATGTATCTGCCCATGCTACTCATCTCGTAGGCTCCACACTCAGTGATGCCTACCTGTCATTCGCTTCCGGCATGAATGGCTTGGCCGGCCCGCTGCATGGACTTGCCAATCAGGAAGTGATACGTTGGATACTGGAAATGAAGAAGAAACTGGGCAAAGGCAAACTCACGAAAGAAGAAATTGAAAAATATATCCGGCAGACGCTTTCAGAAGGTAAGGTAGTGCCCGGCTATGGCCACGCAGTGCTGCGTAAAACAGATCCGCGTTTCCTGGCACAAATGGAATTTGCCAAACAACATTGCCCGGATGATGAACTGGTTAATATCGTCTGGAATGTATATGAGGTTGCTCCGAAAATCTTAGGCGAATCAGGTAAAATCAAAAACCCATGGCCGAATGTGGATGCACATTCCGGTTCGCTATTGGTGCACTACGGATTAGTGGAATATGATTTCTATACCGTCCTCTTCGGTGTGTCGCGGGCATTGGGTGTGTTGGCTTCACTGGTCTGGGACCGCGCACTCGGTCAAGGCATTGAACGGCCTAAATCCGTTACCACCGGCTGGATTAAGGACTTTATTGCAAAGCAAGAAGCCCGGAAAGAAACACCGGCCAGTATAGCAACAGCAGAATAATCTGAATCTTCTAAAAGGTCAGTCTTAAGCAATATTGAGACACATTCTCTGATGACCTTTTGCTGCACAAGCAAATTCCTGACAGGCCACGCCCTGCGCAAACATGGTCCGGAAAAAAATAACGGGATATGGGTTGGCAGTAACGTAATCTTTCCTGGCAAACGAAAGCAGCATGGCCGCCAGGTCACAATAAAAAGCACTGATAAAGCAAAAAGCAAACTCGAGAAGAATTGCTCGCAGTGAAGAGATGATCAAAGATGAAAAGCGTTCAAATACATCAATTTGCCACTGCAGGTAAAAAGTCTGTAAAATGTCTTACATATTTTGTGATGGACACTTCAGCTATAAATAACAGTCTTTGACACCGTGAATTTATATACCTTTAATTACTGTATTGGGTGCTTGTGTACTTGTTTTAGAAAAGACGACTTCATAAAGTTTATATGCACCATACAGATGATACCTGACTCTCTTCAATAACCTGAACCAATTACTTCCATCTACTGATCATTAAAAATTAATCCTGATGAAACATCAAATCAAATTACTGTTACCGCTTGTCATTATTACGATACTTGCCGTTAGTTGCAATCAGCAACCCAAGACAGTAGCCGCAAATCCGGCCTCGACAGATTTTAACGGCGATGTCAAACTGGATGTCCGCGATTCAAAAGCCGACTGGGCGCCATTTATCCGTAAAAAAGCGCCGGCGGGTTCGCCAAACAATCTCATCATTCTGTATGATGATACGGGCCTCGCTGCCTGGTCACCCTATGGAGGCAGAATCAACATGCCGACTTTGGATAAGCTGGCAGCCGATGGATTAACATACACGCAATGGCACACGGTGGCACTTTGTTCTCCAACCCGTTCCTGTATTAACACCGGCCGCAACCACAACCTCAATGGCATGGGTGCCATCACGGAAGGTTCCAACGGCTTTCCGGGTTACAGTTGCCAATTACCTGCACAGGCAGCCACCATGGCACAAATATTAAATGACAATGGATGGAGTACTTTCTGGATTGGCAAAGATCATAATGTACCGGAGACTGATCTCTCGGCAGGTGCCAACAAGAGTCAGTGGCCCTTGCAGCAGGGATATGATCGTTTTTATGGTTTTATCGGTGGAGAAACGAATCAGTTTTATCCTGATTTGACGGAAGATAATCATGCTATTGAGCAACCGTACGGGCCTGAAAAGGGTTATCACTTATCAAAAGATCTCGCTGACCAGGCGATCAAAATGATCAGCGATCAAAAATCTGCGAACCCTTCCAAGCCATGGTTCATGTGGTATTGTCCCGGCGCCAACCATGCACCGCATCAAGCCCCGAAGGATTATATTGCTAAGTATAAAGGCAAATTTGATGATGGCTATGATGCCTACCGGAAATGGGTGTTGCCGCGGATGATTGAAAGAGGCATTTTACCCGAGGGTACCCAACTCACTGAATTCAATCCGATGCCTGAAGATCAGGCCGCTCCCGGAGATTTTGTCCGTCCTTGGAATACACTCAGTGATGATGAGAAGAAATTATTCTCCCGTCTCTGCGAAGTATATGCGGCATTCTCTGAATATACCGATGTGGAGATTGGCAGGATCATCGACCATCTAAAAGCATCCGGCCAATACGATAATACCATAATCATGTATG
>JBGAWA010000155.1:0-4752 GCA_044227805.1 Chitinophagales bacterium
GTATTATTTGAACACTATTATAATTACTTATCCCTACTATCCATCCATCCCCATTTCCTTTATAATCTTGAACATCGAAGTCATCAGAAAGAGTGAGGCCTCCCTATAGCATCCAGATTATTACCTACAGTATTACAATATACAATATCATAGTCGCTACCACCTGCAACAACAGAATTTAGCAACTTGCCACTAGAGTCAATAGTTAATTGCCAAAAATCTGCATAACCATAATTGAAACCAACATCGCCATCGTTCGAAAAACTCCAAGAGCTGACGGAAAAATGATCTTCCTGTTCATTGAATCTCATCCTCATAAAGTTCGTTTCAGTATTTGACCCTCCATAGGTAAAATTTGAATCCAAGTTCGTACTTGAATCCAATTTCATTACCCACACATCACCATTCCCATGATAACCAGAAAACAAGTTATCATTAGAACTAGTTGATCCAATGGTTAGAAAACCATCACTCCCAAGATGTTGAGCTGATTGAATCCAATCTGCCTCATTGCCCCCAATTTTTTTACATAATTTAACCTTGCCTGAAGAATCGGTTCTAAATAACCATCCATCACGATTACCATAATTAGTTGTTCCGTCTAAATCAAAGTCCGTAGAAAGTGTCGTGCCGAACACCTGCCAGTCATGATCAGGCAATTCAATAATCTCAGATATTTGATCATCGCCTGATCCCCCATATATTAATGCCGTATCTATCGAACCATCGGTGTTGAGCAGCACGATCCATGCATCTTCAGACAGGTATCCACCATAATGCATTGGAAAATCTCCATTAGAGCTTAAGGTCTCGCAATTGATGGCATATTTGCCATTCTGCAATTGCACGGAGTAATGAACCTGGTCACCTGATGTGCCTCCAATGCATCTTTGCCATTCAATATTCCATGCATCGTCTAACTTAACTACCCATACATCGGTTGCACCATGATTTCCTGCAACATCTCCGTCATTCGAAAAAGTGGTGCCGGTGATTAGCCACCCGCCGTCAGCGGTTTGCATGAGCTGATAAGGTTCTTCATCATCGCTGCCTCCGTAGCAGCTCTGTTCTAAAATAGTTCCGGCTGCGTCGGTCTTTACCAGCCATACATCATTTTGGCCTTGTAATGTACATTCAACATCTCCATCCAGTGAATCAATTCGGCAGAGTGCAATCATATTTCCATTACTATCAGCAATAAGGTCCTTTATTATCTCAACACCTGCACCGCCAATCGTCTTGGTAAGGCTTATTGTTGGTTGGGCTAACACGATGGCTCCAATGAATACCCATGAAACAAGCAGTATCATGCTTTTCATAAGAGTAAATTTAATTTATTCCCTCAAAAAGGACAGCAAGTTTTGGCCGTATAATTACTTCGTTGGCCAGGATTTGTAATCACAGGTGTTCGAAACAGTTGGAACCATATACTGGATTGACTTCCATTCCTATGTAGAGCGGAAAAAACGAGCTTAAGTTTAATCATGTATAGTCAAGAAATATTCCCCATATAGGAAAACCTGGTGTCACTTAAACAACATGGAAATACTTACCTGGATTGAGTTCTACATTTTCGGGAATACCCTATTTAAAGCAGAAAAGCCTCCCTGTTGTAGGGAGGCTTTTCCGGGAAAGGAATTAAATGATTATGCTAAACGTACGTTTACTGCATTTAAGCCTTTTTTGCCTTGTGTTACTTCAAATACCACTTCATCTCCTTCGCGAATGTCTTGTGCAAGTCCTGTAACATGAACAAAGATGTCTTGTCCGGTAGCACTGTCATTGATAAATCCAAAACCTTTTGTGGTGTTGAAGAATTTTACTTTTCCTTTTTTCATTTTGTAATTAAAATTTTTGATTATTAAGGCGACAAATGTACGATAATATTTTGCTAAACCTAATTTTTTTTCAGAGGGCCGTTATGGCCTATAAGGCCGGTTAAGTATTGCGTACAACGGGTTCCGGCACCATTGATGCACGTCTTTAATATTTTATTGCCGCAGTTGCGCGAGTTCAGATAAGTCCCCGGCTTTTACATTCAAGGTATTTGTTGACGGTATTGACAGACAATTCTTCCGGTCTTGATAAAATACTTTGAATGCCGTACCGGCGCAGTTCGGCAGTGAGTTGCGCTTTCTCCTGCAGGAATTGCTGTGCGATCGTTTGATCATAAATGTCTTCGATGGCAGTTACGGCTTTCTTTCCGAAATCTTCAATTTCCGCATTCTGAAAAAAAACTACAACCAGCAGATGTAACTTGTTAATCCGCCGCAAAACCGGCAGCACCCTTTCAAGCGCATAGCTGCTCTCAAAATTGGTAAACAGGAAGATCAGGCTCCTTCCACCCATACGGTAGCGGGCACTTTGATAAAGCAACTCAAAATTCGCTTCCAGGGTCTCTTCCCGCTGTGCGAAAAGCGCTTCAAGAATTTTCTGCAGTTGCCGTTGACCCCTTTCCGCTTTGATGAAGGTTTGAAATTTGTCGGCAAAAGTCATCAGCCCAGCCTTATCACTTTTCCGCAAAGCAAGATTGGAGATCACCAGCGACGTGTTCACGGCGTAATCGAGCAGGCTTAAGCCATTGAAGGGCATGCGCATGGTACGGCTCCTGTCTATTACCGCATACACCTGTTGCGCTTTTTCATCTTCATACTGATTGACCATCACGGAATGGCTGCGACCGGATGCCTTCCAGTTGATGCTGCGGTGATCATCGCCACGAACATATTCTTTGATCTCTTCAAACTCATAACTGTGTCCCAGGCGGCGCAGTTTCCTGATCCCTTCCTGTGTTGCTATTCTCGACAGCGCCTTCAGCTCAAACTGCTTCATCTGCATGATAGATGGGTACACGAAAAGTTCAGTGGCTGCCTGAATAACCCATCTTCTGCGGCACAGTCCCATGGAGGTGCTCAGCAGCAGGTTAATGTCGCCGAAAAGGTAACGGCCACGCTTCACAGGACGAAGCGTATAGGTGATTTTTTTCTTTTCCTTGGACTCCATCGTGAAGTGAAAGGAAAAATCGCGCCGTTGAAACTGTTCCGGCAGTTCATCGATCAGCCTGATATGAAGTGTTATGGTGCTGTTGTTTTCCAACTCCACCACCACACTGTTTTCATCGCCAAGCGAGAAGATTTTCTGCAGGGCGCGTTTTCCACTGATTCTTACAGAAGGATTAAAAAGTAATGCCACGTCCACCGTGGTGATGGCCGTCAGGATCATCAGCAACAACTGCGCGAAGAAAAAGAGGAAGGGCAGAAAGAAACTGAGGGCAAACAGTGCCGCTATTCCGCCCATCCCATAAAACAGGCGATTCGAAAGATACAGATGCCGGAAGATCTGCATCACCTCGGCACTTCAATTTTCCGGATGATCTCCCTGATCACATCTTCCACTTCCATCCCTTCCATTTCTCTTTCAGGCGTAAGAATGATACGGTGATTCAGTACCGGATAGCTGACAAACTGAATATCATCAGGCGTCACGAAGTCACGACCGCTGATGGCAGCCAATGCTTTTGCTGAACGCAAGATGGCCAGCGATGCGCGTGGTGAAGCGCCCAAAAACAAATCACCGTGGTTGCGGGTCTGGTGTACCAGCTGTGCGATGTAATCCACCAGTTCGTCCTTGATGTGCACCCGTTCAGCCTGCTGCCTGCAGGCCGCTATATCATTTGCCGAGAAAACAGCCCGCACTTCTTCCGATTGCCGGTTGCTGAAATCTTCTTTGAACAGTTGTATGATTTGCTTCTCTTCTTCCAGGGAAGGGTATTTAATTTTTACCCGAAAAAGAAAACGGTCGAGCTGCGCTTCGGGCAACTTATAAGTGCCTTCCTGTTCAATTGGATTCTGTGTGGCCAGCACCATGAACGGAAACTCCATCCTGTAAGTAGCGCCGTCAACAGTAATCTGTTGCTCTTCCATCACCTCAAACAAAGCTGCCTGTGTCTTGGCCGGAGAGCGGTTGATCTCATCTATCAATACGATATTTGAAAAAACGGGGCCGCGGTTAAATATGAATTCGGAGTTTTTGAAATTGAAAACAGAAGTACCCGTCACATCCGAAGGCATCAGGTCTGGCGTAAACTGTATCCGCGAAAACCGGATTGATAATGTTTTAGCCAGCAATTTGGCAATCAGTGTTTTTGCAATGCCTGGCACCCCTTCAATCAAAACATGCCCGCCGGAAAATAAACCGGTGATCAACAGGGTTATGAGATCGTCCTGTCCTACAATCACTTTGGCCAGTTCGGAACGGATGGCGGCTACTGCCTGGCGGATCCTCTGTTGTTCGGCTCCCTGTTGAGGCCGTTCCTTGTCTTCTGCGGTATTGTTGGTTGATTCCATATTCAGTTGCAAAGTATTTAATTTATCAGCAGAATTTTTAAATCAATGGGCTCGTCTTGCCTGTAGTAAACCCCTGGAACCATTGAATGGCAAAAGGAGTGTTCAAAAGAACAGTGCCTTGGCTGCCACGGTCAGTCATGCGTGTTTTGGATTGGTGCGGGTCATTTACAGGTTTTATAAAAAGATTCCAGGGCTGCATGAAGGGCTTCCAGTTGTTGACGGCTGATGACCTGCATATTTTCAATAGTTTGAAAATCTTCGACAATGGCTGTGATGCGGCCCTTTTGCACCTGCGATTTTTCTGCGAGCTTGTTTACAAAATCCTGGTCCATCACTTTAGTTGGCAGACCGTAATGTTGCCGGAGGAACAACTGAAACAGCTTCATCTTCTGCAAGGCCAGCGCTC
>JBGAWA010000156.1:0-4636 GCA_044227805.1 Chitinophagales bacterium
TTTCGTAAAGGAAGCGATGAAAAAGGCGATGGCCGCAATGAGCGCAAAAACAAAGGCAGTGTAAACAGCAATCTGGCCAACCTGGCCGGGAAATAAATGCTCTCCCTCAAACTTAATGTCCATCAGGTATTCGATTTGTACTCCGTTACTTCCAGTTCATCCACCTTATATTTTGATGGGCATTTCATCAGTATGTGTGAAGCGTGAAATTCAGATCCGTCCATTTTGCCGGTCAGCACGATTTGCTCCGACCGGTCGAAGTCCTGAGGCTTGGTCCCCTTAAAAACAACCTTGCACTGATCACCATTTTTGTCCTGCAGATAAAAACTAAAATAGTTGGGGTCTTTCACAGGGTCATAATATTGCGCCTGTTCTTTTACTAAAGTGCCGACTATATGAAAATCCTTTTTGGTTTCGCCCTTGGCGGATGAAAATGTTTCATACTGACTGTAATCGCTGGCCATGGTCACAATAAACCCGATAGCCACAGCAATCAGCACCAGGCCGGCAATATGCATCTTTTTCATGGGTGTGAATTTCGGCTGTCAAAACTACAACATTCCGAAGTATTCGACCCACTGGAAAAAAAAGGCAAGTGAAACAGACAATATGAAAGCTGGCATCTCAGACCGGAGTATGATAAGATAAAAGCCAACACTTTCTCCAACCATTTCCGGCCAGTCATAAAGAAAGACATATTACGAAAAGATCCTGGACGGAAAGTGCAAGACAAATATTTGTTTGACAAGAGAACACCCTTCTGCCCCGCTCAGGATACAACTGATGTTATGCTGAACGGCTTCGAACCATTTTTCAGGCGGAGGTCCATAAATTTGCCGTACACCCTGAGCGGATGAGTTACGCCGGCATCATCTCAGTTATACTATCTTTGAACTCTCTACACACTATTTTTTTACGATGAACAAAGAAGAAAAAATCGCGGCGTTTGACCCCAACAGCATGGCGGAAGGCAATCAATTATTTGGATTGCCCTTTACAGAAGCTGAATCTGAGATTGTGATATTACCCGTGCCGTGGGAGGTTACTGTTTCCTACAGGGCAGGAACAGCCAAAGCACCCGCCGCTATTCTGCAGGCATCACGACAGGTAGATTTATATGATGCTGATGTGCATGGCGCGTGGAAACATGGTATCTATCTGAAAAAAGTGGACAAACAAATTGCAAAGTGGAGTAAGGAGCTGCGATCGAAAGCGGAAAACTATTTATCGCTGCTGGAAGATGGCGCTGATCCATCGGAGGACAAGTCCCTGCTGAAGATGCTGGAACAGATCAACCTTGGCGGCATCGGTTTAAAAGACTGGGTGCAGGAAGAGATCCGCGAAATAATCCATAAAGGGAAAATGCCCGGGTTGCTGGGTGGAGACCACAGTACACCTTTGGGATTTATGCTGGCCCTGGCGGAAGTATATCCTGAGTTTGGCATCCTGCAGATTGATGCACATTGTGATCTGAGAAATGCCTACGAAGGATTCACCTATTCTCATGCTTCTATCATGTTCAATGCATTGAAGATTCATGCAGTGAAGAAACTTGTGCAGGTTGGCATTCGTGACTTTTGCCAGGAAGAACTGGATGTGATACATGCTTCAGACGGGCGTGTAAAGACCTTTTTTGATGCTGACCTTAAGCGTGCATTATATGAAGGCGATACCTGGAAAAGCTGCTGCGAGAGAATTATCAGTCAGCTTCCTCCATTGGTATATGTGAGTTTTGATATCGATGGACTTGATCCTAAACTCTGCCCGCATACAGGAACGCCTGTTGCCGGAGGACTTGAATACGAACAGGCTGTTTACCTGCTTCACAGAGTAGTGCGCTCGGGAAGAAGAATCATAGGATTTGATTTGAATGAAGTGGTACCAGGAGAAACGGAATGGGATGCCAATGTAGGTGCACGGATACTGTACAAACTTTCAAACCTGATGGGTTTGAGTCAGCGTATGTTTGATGATATCGCACAGCAACAGGAACCGGCAGTCAAAGATGAAGCGGCGCTTAGCAAGCAATCAATGAATGCCACTTCAGAATCGGACGAAGACCGTGTCGATTAAAGTGACGGCGCATAACATTGGAAGTTTCTGCTTTCAGCCACCCTACGGTCAATAAAAAACTGGCGGCGCTGCGAAATGATGATCTACTGAAGAAGGAGTCGACGCGCGACCAGGCATCTCTTCCGGTTGACTGGCAGGAAGATGATCCTCTCATCAGCCACCAGGTAATTACCATTGAACCAAGTAGCAAAATGTCTAAACCAAAACGCATCCCCAATCTTGTATATTCTGATGGCAACGGCCTTATCTGCGATGATCCCGAGTTGCTGATGTCAGGACGTTCCGGCTTTGATGCTGTTGCATTGGCGGTGGATGATTTTATCGAGCTGCCCGAAGGCAGCGACCTGTTTGAATTGCCGGGTCGCATAGCTGTCGGGTTTAACAGAAAAACAGGCGTACTGACCCATTGCACAAAAGGTGTAGCGGTAGCAGCACAAATGGCACCGGCGCACACACAGCTTTATCTCTCGAGTTATACAAAAGAAGACAAGGACTCCCCAACACTGCCGCTTTTTGCCTATACCGCCGTCGGCTGGCTCGATGGTAAATATTATGTGCCTGCCGTCAGGATTGATGCAGATATCCGACAAGAACCGAAAGGCTTCGACCATCAGCTGGTTGAACAGGGAGTAAAAAAGCTGGTTGAAAAATTTCCGGAGAACAGACTGTTACAACACATTGGAAATAACTGTGCGCTGACGTATTACTGTCCGGCGGCGAGAAATTTCTTTCTCAACAGGTATGAAGCACCCATCCCCACTTCACCAGCCTGTAATGCCAACTGCATCGGCTGTATCTCTTTTCAACCCGAACAGGAAAGTATTCAAAGCACGCAGGATCGCCTGACCTTTAAACCAACGGCGCTGGAAATTTCCCAATATACCATTGATCACCTGGAAAATGCGCCACGGCCGATTGTCAGCTTTGGGCAGGGGTGTGAAGGCGAACCTTTATTGATGTGGGAAACCATTCGAGATTCCATACGCGAAATCAGGAAAAAGACACAACGCGGCAGCATCAACATTAATACGAATGGCAGCATGCCGGAGGCGGTGGAAGAGCTTTGTAAAGCAGGGCTGAACAGTATTCGCGTAAGCACCAACAGTGTCAGGAAACCTATTTATGAAGCATATTACCTTCCCAACAATTATTCATTTGAAGCATTGGCTGAATCCATTAAGGTGGTGCGTAAATTCAATGGATGGGCTTCCATTAATTATTTTGTTTTCCCCGGAATGACGGATGATCAGGAAGAATATGAAGCGCTCCGCAGGTTTATCCGCGAAACGGACCTGACTATGATTCAATGGCGGAATTTCAATATTGATCCCGACTGGTACCTTGAACGCATTGGAATAAAAGACACAGGCGAAATTATCGGAGTAAAAAATATGATGGAGCTCATTCGAGAAGAATTCCCTCATCTCACCTACGGCTATTTTAATCCGCCGATGGAAGTGATAAAGGCACGATTGAAAGCAGTTACGCCGTGAAGTATAGAATACAGGTTCTTTTCTGATTCTTTTGTTACGTTACGATTCCATGGATATCATAATCAGAAAGTTTCTTTTGAGCCCGCTTTTTTGCGGTTAAAAAAGCAACGGAGTTAACCACAACACGGCTCTGCTGTGGGTTGGTGAAACACTTGCTTCTCTTGCAAAAATGAGCAACCCCTAAGCAGTGCTGTTTCGCAATAATGTGGAATTTTTCCATTGAAAAACAAGCGTTGAAGCTGCCTGTATAGAGTGAAATGATCCGGGTTCAATCTTTCTTCATCTGCTGCAGGGCATCTTCCGCCTTTTTTACCGGCAAACCACAAGTCTTGTCCACGCAGACATAAATCAGGGTCTCGCCCTTCACATATTTATTTTCAAGCAATGGCAAGGGGCTTTCCGCAGTGCTACCCATCAGCATGATATCCGGCAGATAATAGGTACCCAACTCTTTTCTTCTGCTACCAGCCTCTTTGCCAGTGATGGCAACTTCGTAAAAAGGAGCCGTATAGTTCATCAGCAGCATGCACCAGTTGGAATAACTGCTCCCCCATTTCACCACGCTTCTCTGCATGGTATGCATCATTTGCGTGGCCATACTCCGGTATCGTTCATCATCAAAAAATTTCCCTGCCAAAAAAAGATTATGCGCCATCACGGAATTCGATGCGGGAATCACATTGTCCTGTAATTCCATTTTACGGGCAATCAGGGCCGCATCAACATCCGATGTAAAGTAGAACATGCCTGACCCATCATTCCCCTCGTAAAAATGGTTAATCACATAATCAGTTAAGCGCCGCGCTTGCTCCAGCCATTGCGGATCAAATGTTGCCTGGTACAGGGCAAAACCCGCATCAATAACAAACGCATAATCTTCCAGGAAACCATTGATGGTGGAAATACCGTTTTTGTAGCTATGGTTCAATCCTCCGTCAGGCCGTATCTGCCTGTTAAAGATGAAATGTGCATTCCTTAAGGCAGCATCTATAAAACTCGATTCACCAAAGGTCAAATAAGCATCCACGTATGCACGCACCATCATCGCATTCCACGAAGTAAGCGTTTTA
>JBGAWA010000024.1:0-39433 GCA_044227805.1 Chitinophagales bacterium
TGCCAGTATTGATTTATCCCGGATTTTTCAGTGGAAAAATCCCGCTTCGCTGCGACTTAGAACTGCTAAGGGTTTGCTCAATTTGTCAAGAAAAGAAAATGTTTCACAAACCCTAAGCAGTTCTACGTCGGGGTTAAACCCGTTGCCGCTTTGAATTGCAAAATGTGGGTTTATCTGTTTGTTGCATTAATCTAACCAACATTTAGCGTGCAAAAATAGGCGGTGTGTTCAGCCCATAGCAGTTACTGGTCGTAGCAAAGCTCCTATAGCTTTTAATGACAAACCGGAAATATTGACCTGTGCGTTGGTATACCTTCCCAGACTGGACAACTACCAATTCTTTCTATGTTTTGTCGAACTTACCTTAGACAAAGACTGCGATAGGAAGGAGCAGATCAACATTCCAAAAAGGTCTCACTTCACCTGGAAAATGAATGCACAATGTATCGCCTGACCAACTTGTATACCTGCTCCTGTTTTTAAATGGTGATTAACCTGTATTATGTGGTAAGGACGATTATGGAGTGGAGCAAACATTTTACAAGTTATACCGGCATCTATCGACCGGCACAACATCAGGTTTCGGTAAGCTGCTGCAAACAGCACATTTACAAAGGAGAGGGTTGATTCTCAGCAGATAGTTTGATCCCGGATTCTTTCAACCCGGATTTTTCTACTGAAAAATCCGGGTTTAAACTGCAATGCTCGTTTTGAATGGTAAGCAACAACTTCCCTTTGCTACTCAATAATAATCTTCTGTTGCCCCATCACGCCCTGCTCATTGGTGATGCGGAGTACATATATTCCTGCGGGAAGTGCAGATACATTTGTTTGAACATGATTCGTATGTCCGCTTTGTATGGTTTCAGATTTAACAATCTGTCCCATCATATTGGTGATGGTAATGGTTATGTTTCCGGGTAATTTGTTTTGGGCAGTGATGGATAGCTGATCTGTTGCCGGATTTGGAAAAACATTGAATTCATTTTTTGAAAGATTGACATCTTTCACGCCGACACTGCAATTATAATAGGCAGCGGCATTCAGCAGCGCCTGGTTCACATTCAGCCGTCCGCCACTAACGGTCAACCCATCGAGGCTGATAACAGGGTCAACTGCATCGAGGATAAACCCTTTAATACGCAACATGGTGGCTGCCGCATCATTTTTTAAATCGTTGCTTAAAGAATCGCAGGGAAGCGAACAGATTAATGCAATAGCACCGGCTACATGCGGTGCCGCCATAGAAGTACCTGTTTTGGAGCCATAGGAATTGCCGGGAATGGTGGATAGGATGGAAGTGCCAGGCGCCCCCAAATCTATCGTGGAAGCGCCGAAAGCTCCCGTGCGGTTATCATTCTTATCGGTATTGGTAACGCTGACAAGGTAATCGCTGCTGCATGCGGTGGGCATATCACTTTGCACATCTACATTCACGTTGCTACCGTTGTTGGTAGCCGCGGCATTCAGTATGCCTTGTGCACCCATAGAGTCATACATGGCGCACCAGATCGGGAAATTGGCAGGCAAGGCGAAATCAGTTCCCCAGGAAGAATTGGCAGCAACCACAAAGGCACCCGAATCACCGTTGCTTTCATTATACTTTGCGCGCATTTCCAGGATGTATCCATACCCGGCAACAGCAATCGCTTCGGTTCCTGAATTGCCCTGCACCGGTAAAATTTTTACGTTCCAGTTGACACCGGCAACACCAATCGTATTGTTTCCTTTCGCGCCGGCAATACCGGAAACATGTGTTCCATGTCCGCTTGCCAGTGAAGTGATCACGCCACTGTTGGTCTGCGAATTCCAGCCGTCATAATCATCGGTATAACCATTGTGGTCATCATCTGCCTGGTTGCCGGGAATTTCATGGTGATTTTTCCAGAAGTTGAGATCCTGCTGCGCCAGGTCGAATCCATCGTCATCAATAGCTATCACAATCGTGTCGCCGCCTGCAGTAAAACCACCCGTTGTGATATCCCATGCATTCGCAGCCCGCACATCTGCTCCGGAGGTGCCGCCGGTTTGCCCGATATTGAGCATGTTCCATTGCATACCAAACTGATCATCGTTGGGCACATTGCGCGACTCGATCAAATGATTGTACTGTGCAAGAGCAACTGCTGTGTTGGCTTTAATGGCTGAAAGTATTTTTGATTCATCAACCGTGTTATTGTTAAAATGAAGAAGCCAGGTATTCAGCCGCAGGGAGAGTTGTTGTGAAATAACAAGGCCGCTCGGTTGATTGTTGAATAACTTGAAATCAGAAATTAAGCTGTTCACATCACTTCCCTGTTTTAACATTACGATTAGATCACCGGGAATATGAGCTGTCTCCTGTGCAGACAGCTTTTCCTGACAGGCAAACAATAAAATAGCGGTGATCAGCAGCAGCGTCTTTTTTTCAAGTGTGGGAAGCATAATGAAAATATTTTGGTGGCATGAAGGACGTAAAATGGGTTAGTTCTCGATGACTAATTTACGGAAGTCTACGTCATTCCCGGTCTGGATTCTTAAAATATACATCGCATCAGCCAATGGCTGCACATTGCAATGTAAAGAGCCGGAAGCTGATGCCGCTACAGTGTATTGCCGGATAAGCTGACCAGACAGTGAAAAGATTCTGATGTCCGTATTTTCTTTAACAAGGTGACTGCATGAAATTGAAAATGATCCATTGTTTGGTATTGGAAAAAGGCTGCATTCAATATTATCCCTCGTATCCTGAATGCCGGTACAGGCATCCACCACAATGGAAACTGATTGAACTGATAAACAGCCGTAGCTATTTTCATATGAATAAGTAATGATGTGTGTTCCAATGCCTGCTGCGGCGGGATAGAAGATATCGCCATTCATCCCGTCCCCTGCAAAAATGCCACCTGACGGATAACCAGTAAGGGTATCCGCAGCCTGCGAAACGCAATACAACGGATCTACGGCTTCTATCCCTGTTTGCGCAGGTATTCCTGCTGTTACCGGTTCAGAAGTGTTTGTACAGTTAGCTGTATTGGTAACTATCAGTGTATAAATTCCCGGCTCACCGGCAACCAGAACAGGTGAGGTGGCGCCAATAATGTCAGCGCCATTGAGTTGCCATTGATAGCTGTTACCGGTCCCCGTCACTGCCTGCAACTCAGTACCGGCACAAACAGTCGAATCAATCGAAACACCATCAATACCGTTGGCAAGAATTTTTGCCACCGGCAAACAGGCTGTGTCGGTGATGGCGTAAATTTTTCCATTGGTCACATTGGCAACATATAGTTCACCCTGCTGGTCTTGTCCAAAGGAGGAGAAAGCGAATTCATCCTGACTGATGACTTCATCGCCGGCCAATGAAGTGGTGAAGGTGCCATTAGCGTTTTGTTCAGTGGTTCTGAACTTCCCGCTGCAATAGTCAACGGCGATATATTTTCCAAACAGGTTAGCGTATTGGCCGCCACGATACACATAGCCACCGGTGATGGAGCAATCACAATTGGATCCGGCGCAATGCTGGTATTCATGTACCGGCCAGGTGATGACAGTGCCGGTTGCACAATTACCTGGCTCGTAGTTATGTGTTCCTTCATAACAATCCCATCCATAATTCTGACCGCCACCATTGGCTAACGGCATAAAATCTATTTCCTCCCAGGTATTCTGTCCTACATCGCCAATCCATAAATCACCGGTAAGTTTATCGAAGCTGTAACGCCAGGGGTTGCGCAATCCATACGCCCAGATTTCGGGATAATAATTGGCTGTATCGGCGATAAAAGGATTGTCGGCCGGGATGGCATACGGCGAACCGCCATCCACATCAAACCGCAACAGTTTGCCTAAATATTTTTTTGTGTTTTGAGCATTTTCATCCGGATCACCGCCGCTTCCGCCATCGCCGGTGCCGGCATACAAATATCCATCAGGTCCAAACTGAAGACAACCTCCGTTGTGATTGGCATAGGTAGGATGCGGAATTTCCTTCAGTATCAATTCGCTGTTAGGGTCTGCTGCATTGGCATTGAGTGAGTCGGTGCTGTAGCGTGCAATCCGAAGGTAGCCATCCGGTGACCTTGTGTAATAAACATAGAAGTAACCATTATTTACATAGTCGGGATGAAAGGCAAGTCCCAGCAAGCCGCGTTCACTGGATTGAATGATCTTGGTATGTATATCGAGGAACGGTGTCGTATTCTTAACGCCTGCCGAATCGCATAGATAGATATAACCGTTTTGTTGCAGGATAAATAAACGGCTGTCGCCGCAGCTTTTAATGTCAACAGGACTGCTGTATCCGGTGGAAAATTCCTGCAGGGCAATGACGGGTGACTGTGCAATAAGTTGAAAAGTTTGCAGCAGGAAAAACAGGAAAACAATTTGACAACAGATTTTTTTCATGGTGGCATTTTCGGGACGTAAACTTAGGCTAAAATAATTTGAACCTGAATTTTACAATGCAAGGCAGGAAGGGGTTTCAGCAGGGATATTCTATTACGTTCCGGGAGAAAGGAAATGCCGTAATCTGCGGTTTGAAATATTCTTATAGATTGTAAGAAAGGTAAGGTGACAGCCATTTTTCTGTTTCTTCCACCGTCATTCCTTTTCGTTTTGCATAGTCTTCTACCTGGTCGCGCGCAATTTTCCCAATGCCAAAATATTTTGACTGCGGGTGGGAGAAATAAAATCCGCACACTGAAGATGCGGGATACATGGCAAAGTTTTCCGTGAGCCGGATGCCTGTATTTTTTTCCACCTCCAGCAAATCAAATATTTTTTTCTTTTCGGTATGATCAGGACAGGCAGGATAACCGGGTGCGGGGCGTATGCCGGAATATTCTTCTTTGATTAGTTGCTCAGCGGATAGATTTTCAGAAGCCGCATAAGCCCAATATTCTTTTCGAACCAGCCGGTGGAGTGTTTCAGCGAATGCTTCAGCAAGCCGGTCAGCCAGTGCCTTGATCATGATGGCATTATAGTCATCGTGCGCTTTCTCAAACTGTTCAATCAAAGATTCAATGCCGATGCCTGCCGTAACAGCGAAGAAGCCAAGGTGGTCATTTGGTGATAGGGTATCAGTGGCCGCTGATTTTTTCGGCTGAATAAAATCAGCCAGCGAGAAATAGCTTTGCGAAAGCGCTTTTTCATTTTGCTGCCTGAGGAAATGAAAGGTGGTGCTTCCGCTGTTGTCTGCCGGTGCTTCCCTTACGTTTTCACGCTGCCGTGTAATGCTGATTTCAATGTCATCGTCGTTAATGGAAACGGCAGGATAAAAACCAAGCACGGCATTGGCCGTCAGTAATTGTTGGCTGACTACCTCATCCAGCAGCCTGTTGGCATCCTCCAATAATTTTTTCGCTTCGGTACCTACTTTTTCATCGCTCAATATTTCAGGATATTTTCCAAACAGCTCCCAGGTTTGAAAGAAAGGTGTCCAGTCAATGTTCTTTCTTATCTCTTCCAGCGGAAAGCCGGTAAGCACTTTTATTCCTGTGAAAGCAGGTGGGGGCGGCGTGTAATTTTCCCAGTTGATCTTTATTTTGTTCCTGCGTGCAATGTCAAGTGGAACATATTTTTTATCCTGCCTGCGGCCGGCATACTGATCGCGTAATTCCTGGTACTCCTTCTTTATTTTTTGAGAGAACTCCTGTTTCGTATCCTTACCCATCAGGCTGCCTGCCACCGTCACACTTCTTGATGCATCTATAACATGAATGGTATCTGCCGCATATTGCGGTGCAATCTTTACGGCTGCATGGATACGGGAAGTGGTGGCTCCGCCGATGAGCAGCGGCGTGGTGAAACCGAGCCGTTCCAGTTCATGGGCTACATGAACCATCTCATCAAGCGATGGTGTAATCAACCCGCTCAGGCCAATGATGTCGACATTTTCTTTCCTGGCTGTCTCCAAAATTTTTTCTGCCGACACCATCACGCCTAAATCAATAATCTGGTAGTTGTTGCAGGCAAGCACCACACCCACAATATTTTTTCCTATGTCGTGCACATCGCCTTTCACCGTGGCCAGCAGTACTTTGCCGGCATTTTTTGAGCTGCCTTTTGTTTTTGCGGCTTCAATAAAAGGGGTAAGCACCGCTACTGATTTTTTCATGACGCGGGCACTCTTCACCACTTGCGGCAGAAACATTTTGCCGGAACCAAACAAATCGCCTACGGCATTCATGCCTTCCATCAGCGGACCTTCAATTACTTCAATCGGCTGATCGTACAGCAGTCGTGCTTCTTCCGTGTCTTCTTCAATAAATTCGGTGATGCCTTTTATCAGTGCATGTTTAAGCCGTTCTGCCACCGGAAGTTTTCGCCATGCATCTTCGGCCACCACCTTTTTACTGCCGGATTTAATGCTTTCGGCGTAGGTTACCAACCGTTCTGTGGCATCAGCGCGACGATTAAAGATGACATCTTCCACCAGCGTGAGCAGGTCTTTCGGAACTTCATCATATACGCTGATCATGCCTGCATTCACAATGCCCATGTCCATACCTGCCTGGATGGCATGATAGAGAAAGGCGGTGTGCATGGCTTCCCGTACTGTGTTGTTACCACGAAAGGAGAAAGAAAGATTGCTGACTCCTCCGCTCACTTTTGCATGTGGAAGATTTTCTTTAATCCATTTTACCGCACGGATGTAATCCATTGCATAATTATTATGCTCTTCCATACCCGTAGCCATCGCCAGGATATTCGGATCAATAATTATATCCTGCGGAGGAAAGCGAATACTTTTTGTCAGCAGGTCATAAGACCGTTTTGCGATTTCAATTTTTCTTTCGAAAGAATCCGCCTGTCCTTTTTCATCAAAACACATCACCACGACCGCAGCGCCATAGCGTTTTATTTTCTTAGCCTGTTCGAGAAATTTTGATTCCCCTTCTTTTAATGAAATGGAATTCACAATTCCTTTTCCCTGCAGGCATTTCAGTCCGGCTTCCAGTATTTCCCATTTGGAAGAATCGATCATGACGGG
The DNA here is from genome assembly GCA_044227805.1 of Chitinophagales bacterium. Lineage (GTDB taxonomy): Bacteria > Bacteroidota > Bacteroidia > Chitinophagales > UBA10324 > JACCZZ01. The sequence continues at coordinate 6,974 of JBGAWA010000024.1, forward strand.
AACCTTGCAGATATCAGGTTCGGCAGCGATCAGGTGGAGGAATTTTACCATCGCGGCTTTGCCGTCGAGCATGCCTTCATCCATGTTCACATCAATGATCTGTGCGCCGTTTTCAACCTGTTGACGGGCGACCGCAACAGCTGCTTCGTAGTTTCCGGCAAGGATCAGCCTGGAGAACTCTTTGGAGCCGGTGATATTAGTGCGTTCACCGATGTTGACGAAGTTGGTTTGCGGAGTAACCGTTAACGGTTCAAGCCCGCTGAGCCGCAGATAGGGTGGTAAGGAATTAGTGGTCATGAAGATTTTTGAGAAGGATGATGCCCGGCGAAAAAACCGGGAATGCCATGTATCAAACAATTAAGCGTAAACCACCTGCGGCACTTTTCTTGGCGCAATGTGCTGCACGGCTGCTGCCATTGCTTTAATGTGTTCCGGTGTGGTTCCGCAACAACCTCCCGCAATATTCAGAAATCCACTGATGGCAAACTCTCGCATTACTTCCGCCATGTGCTCAGGCGATTCATCATATGCTCCAAACTGATTGGGTAGTCCTGCATTTGGGTAGCAACTGAGATAACAAGTGGCAACATTCGATAACTCTTCGAGATAGGGACGCATCATTTCCGCACCCAGCGCACAATTGAGTCCTACTGATAATGGTTCGGCATGTGCCACAGAATTCCAGAATGCTTCCGGCGTCTGCCCCGACAGCGTCCTGCCGCTTTGATCGGTAATCGTACCTGAAATCATGATTGGCAGCTGCCTGCTGATCGTATCAAAATATTCATGTATGGCGAACAGCGCCGCTTTGGCGTTCAACGTATCGAAAATAGTTTCTACCAGCAGTAAGTCAACACCACCATCTGATAGTCCTCGTATCTGTTCGGTGTAGGCTTCCACCAGCTGATCGAAAGTAACTGCACGGAAGCCGGGATCATTTACATCGGGAGAAAGTGAAGCTGTTTTGTTTGTGGGCCCGAGTGCTCCGGCAACAAAACGTGGCTGGCCGGGAGTGAGCAGCGTAAACTTATCTGCTGCGGCCCTGGCGATTTTCGCCGATTCGAGATTAATCTCATAAGCCAATGATTCCATCTTGTAATCGGCCAGCGATATTTTTTGTGCATTGAAAGTATTGGTTTCAATAATGTCGGCGCCGGCTTCGAGGTAGGCTTCATGAATATCACGGATAATGGCTGGTTGGGTAATGCTCAGCAGGTCGTTGTTGCCTTTTAAATCGGTGGGATCATCTTTAAAGCGTTCCCCCTTGTAGTCCGTTTCTTTCAGTTGATAGCGCTGAATCATAGTGCCCATAGCACCATCAAGAATCATGATTCTTTGTTCAAGAATGGAATGGATTGTCATGTAAATTCATTTTTGAAATTAATGGTTACGTCAATGTTTATGCGTATGGCAAACATGTTTTGATGATGATAGCGGCTGCAAAATCGCGTGAAGGCTGATAACCATTTCGCGCTCATGCTGCCTCACTACACTTACCAGGAAAAATCTTCGGTTTTGCCGCTGATCTTATCTTCATCCAGGCAGAAGCCGGGATTAGGAATTAGCACCCACCGGGATGGGTTGCCAAGACATCGCAGGGCCTATTCCCTCCGTCTTTCTTGATAAGCGGCGCAAATATACATTATGAGGTGTGAAATAACCCGGAATTTCCAATCGAAAATTCCTTTTGTGCTGCTTATGACTGCCGGGACAACAACTCTTCTATTACTTTGGGGTACCATTCATGTTCCAATGCATGCACATTTGCAGCAACCGATTCAGGCGTGTCAGTTGCCTCCACAGCAATACGGTGCTGTGCGATAATTTCTCCCTCATCGTATTTTTCATTGAGGTAATGAATGGTGATACCGGTTTCCTTATCACTTGACTGCAGCACTGCTTCATGCACTTTTCTTCCATACATACCGGGGCCGCCATGCAAAGGAAGCAGGGCAGGGTGAATATTGATGATGCGTTTAGGAAAAGACATCAGTATATTTTCCGGAATCATCCAGAGAAATCCTGCAAGTACGATGAGATCTGTTGCAGAGCTTTTCAGCAGGTCCAGCACATGCGTTGTCTCATACAGGTCCTTTTTAGAAATCAGGTAATAAGGAACCTGGAATTCCTGTGCGACCTCAATAACCTTTGCTGTAGGCTTGTTGCAGATGATGGCTTCCACTTTCACCTGCGGGTTATGACGGAAATGTTGCAGGATGGCTCTTGCATTGGTGCCGGTACCCGAAGCAAAAATGGTGATGCGTTTCATAACGGTTAGAGGCCGAATTCGTTGATGAGCACCTGCTCAAAAAATGTGTTCATGTTGCCAAGTCCGTCAAGCTTCTGCAATTCAAGAGTAGAGATCACAAAATTGGTGTTGCCGGCACCATTTGTCTTTTTACCCATGACGGTCGAAATGCCGGTCCAATTGGAGAGCGACAAAGTATTGTTGTCTTTGGCTATCAAAGCCGCATCGTACAGTGCTGTGGCACCGACAGCCAGATGGAACGGCCGCACCACACCGAGAAATGAAGCGCTTTTCAAATCGCTGTAACCCGCGGCCTGGTGAATGACAGAAGAAGTATCAGTCAGCAGCAGCGTTGTATCTTCCGGTACCACAAAGGATTCTATAGGCGTGAAATCAAGAAAATCAGATTGTTCATCAAACAGGGAAGAAACATATACTGACATCAGCAGCCTGCCATTGTTATTGAAAAAATCGTTGAGTGTTCTTTGACCAAGCGACAGTGAGTTAACAGCATCATTGCTGAACCAGATGATGGTATGGAACAAAGCAAATAATTTCGATTGGGAGATGTTATCTGCTGACAACTGCGTGTAAACTCCGTTTACCTGTTGAAAAATCTGCAGGGTATCTACCGTTGCGAAACCGGCGGAAGCCAGTTGCTGCGTGAAAAAACTTTCCACGGTTGCTGTACCTGATGTGTATCCGTCTACCAGCAGGATGGAACTCACCGGTTTTTTCACATACACCTTGTAGGAAGCTACAAATGGAGAAACGGCGAGTGCATTGTCAACGGCGCGAATGTACAGGACATTGGTATCATTGAGTGCCATGCCATTCATCAATTGCGGCTGCGGGTCGCCGTTGTTATTCAGGTAAACCTTGCACAATGGATGATCGGCTGAAAGGTCATCAGCCTCAAACACCGCACCTGTCGCGGTGATGTCGATGGTATAGGGCAATGCTGTTGTATCATTCCAGCAGCATTCATAATATTGCAGATTTTCGAAGCCGTCAGGATCCGTACCTTCCCAGTAGAAGCGGATTACCGGAAAGGTGATCGTCGGGTTATTGGCAGCATCCACAAATTTTATGGAAGGAGGAGTATTCTTGACAGGGTAAACCAGTGTTGCTGGCGAAGGATCTTTTGCGCCAAGGTTGTCAATGGCGCGTACGCGGAAGTTAAAGTCAAGGGTGTCTTTTCCGGGAGGTGTGGGCAGCAGAAAAATACTATCCTGCCTGTTTGTAAAGTGCCAGCTGCTGGCTTCATCAATGATACTGTCGAAGGTGTATTCATATCCTGCTATGTAACCATCAGGATCATCAGCCCACCAGTGTAGCTCCACCTGTGAATTAAACCGGTCGTCGCCGTTACGGATGATGGTATCCACAATCGTAAATGTTTCCGGAGGTGTGTTGGGCAGCAGATTGCCCTGCAAAGAGCTTTTGCATGCCGCAAACAGCAGCAGGCTGCCTACAAGTATGACCTGAACATTGCTAAACAGCAGGGAAGCCCGATTCCTGCTTTGGAAAATCCGGGTCAGGCCACGATATGAAAATGGTTTAGCGCACATGTTGAACGCTCAAAAATATCCTTTTGGCATGAATGAGGAAAGGAATGTAAGAATTGTAAGAAAGTTACTTTGCGGCAAGCGGATGGTTCTATTAATGCTGATTTCGTAATTAGTGCTTCAAAGTTGAAATACAGTGAGGACATTACGATTTTGCAGGCCCCCCCAAGGGGATCTTTACCTGCACTTTGTTTCCTCCTGCCAGAAACTGAACCGGAAACAATGAATTGAGAATGGCGATGCCACGGCCGTGATTGTCGAAAATGCGTTCATCTTCAAACTGGAGGTACCTGCTGAAGTTAAATCCTTTGCCCATGTCTTCTATCAGGATGGAAAAATATTCGTCCGTTCGTTTAAGGCTGACGGCGACGAACTTATTCCTGTTTTCCGGAAGTGAAAGTCGCCTTTCCACTTCCGCTGCCAGCTGATTTTTGCTGATCAGCTGTGTCTTTTCTTCATAGGTAAGTCCTGCATTTCCATGTTCTACGGCATTGGCCAGCAGTTCGGAGATATAAACGGCTTCCTGTGGCTGCGGACATTCATTCGCGATCAGTACAGCAAGGTTATCGCCTTGAGCGACAGTTTGAAAATGAAAGATGCCTTCCACCAGTTGATGAAGCGCGCGTTCGCTCTCCGCTAATTTTTTGAGTAATGCTTTCTTACGTTCAAAATCAAGAATAGCGGCCCTGATGGTGGAAATCAGAAGATTTTTTTTTACGGGCTTCACCAAGTAAAAGAACGCACCGGCATCAATGCCCTGCCTTATGTCATCCGCGCTTCCCAAAACAGTTTGCATGATTACCTGTATGTCTTCATAACTCTTGTTTTGTTTCATGCTGCGCAGCAATTCAATTCCTGAAATATCCGGCATACTCCAGTCCAGCAACATCACTTCTATAGTATGGGCGTGTGCCTGCAGGTATTGTATGGCTTCGTGGGCATGGTGGGCAGTATGCACCATATATCCTTCTTTTTCAAGAGAGCGTTTGATGACATTGGTGAAGGTGACATCATCGTCAACCAGCAGCAGGGTGTGAGACACTTGAATAAAATATTGGTATGGGAAGGTTTACGGAATCTGAAGCAAAAAGGTTTTAGGTCTTAGTCCTGTTTTAAGTAAACCCGTCTATCCGCAAGGGGTAATCGGAATCTGAGGTGCTGCAACTGATCTGCTGCCTGCAGCCTAACTTTTTTTGGCAGCCAGTACGCAGGCTTTTTTGTACTGCTTCACGGTGCCATCAAGTTTAAAAATCTCGACATAAACGATATAGATTCCCATGGCGGCCCTTTCATCGTTATCGGTAAGGCCATCCCATGTAAATACGCCGGACTGCGGTAATAGTATGTTGTGCTGAAGATCGGTAACGTGTCTGCCTTTATCATCAAAAATGCGCACGTTGGCTGTATAGCCCGACTGATCAAACTGATAGGCAATGGATAAGACATCATTAAAACCATCCTGATCCGGTGAAAACGCCGCCGGGGAAACCGTAATCTCATCGCCTGTGCCGGGCTGAATGAACTGTGAGTTCTTATAGGTTGGCGTTCCATAGCCAACGGTTGATGCGGCGGAGTGCCAGTTAAGGGAATCCTGTGTTGGCGAGTTAAAATAAATGCGTTCAAGCGCTACTCCTTCCACCTCATCGATTAGTGGAAACTGCCAGGAATCAAAATAATGGAGCTGATCAATGCGCATGCCTTGCAGATTCACCAGTACCACCACTCCTTCATCATCATTAAAAGACGGCAGATCCATCTGTATAAACCAATCAGGGTTTTCAGCAAAGTATGATTGCCGGATGGAAACCGGGCTTTCAGTGAGCACCATATATTGACCTGGAAAGAGCAGGTTGCTTTCTGTTGTGATGCTTTTTATGCTGATCAAAGAATCCTGTTCGTTCGTGGTAGCAATCAGCAAATCTTTCAGGTCGGCTATTTTTTGCGAGTTGTTGTAAATCTCGAGGTAATCATAACCTCCGCTGCTGGGGTTAAAGAGCAATTCATTGATTAAGATTTCGCCGGGTGCAATGACGCCCGGTATGGCGAACTGTGCCGTGTTATTGCTATCAATCACATTGCCCGAACAGTCGGCAAGCCCTGTCACGGTGACCGTATAGACTACATTGGAATCCGCGGCCGGGCTCAGCAACAATTCCACCGAAGTAAAATCAGGAGCAACTGTTTCAACAGCTAAAACAGTTAATACCGGATCAATTTCATAATTGATTATTTGTGCTGCAACGGCGCTGTCGAGTGATTCATTGAAATTCAACCGGACAATCGAAGCGTTGAGTAAGGCCGCACTGATAAGATAAGGCGCCGATGTATCAGGATTGACGCCGTACACGGAATTTTGTTTTCCCGGTGTGCCGCCTGCCGCATCGCCGGAAGCAATCCAGTTATTGTTTCCCTGGCAGGGGCTGTTTGGATCAATCAGTTCCAATGACCATCCGCCTTCTGCTTTCACCACGTCACCGTACCAGGCGCTGCTAAAGGTCACTGAATTAATGACGCTGCCTGCAGCATTTTTCAATGTCAGTTCATCACCATCATTATTTAAGCTGGGAAATGAAGTCAAAGCGACTACGCTTCCAAAGGATGCAAAGAGGCTTGCATTTCCGTCGTCACACAATATGGCATAAGCGCCGGGCTGCAACAGGAAGGCACCAATATTTTGGGTGGAGGAGGCATCGCTGAAGGTCCAGCCGGTGAGATCAATGGGCAGTGATGACTGGTTATACAATTCCACATACTCGGCGGAGGGCAGCCCGACAACAGGATCAGGATCTGCCATAATTTCATTGAGGATGACATCATTGGCCTGTGAGGTATAAAATGCAAAATCTGCAGCGGCGGAAAGCAATTCGTTGCCTGCAAGGTCCTTAATATTTGTGGCTGTTACGGTGCAGGTTGTGCCATTGGGGAATGAATTGATAAATGAAAGATGCACCAGCTGCTGATTGATGAGATCACGCTGTGCGGATGATGGACTTCCAACACTGTTGTTGACTGTGTAGTTGGATTCCGTTTCTGCGGTAAACTGATCTACCGGCTCATTAAACAGCAGATCGAGCTGATTAACGGCAGTAGCAGTTGCCTGCACAAGTTGCGGCGGGTCAACATCTACCACAGGCTGTCCTGCATAAACATTGTCGAAATAAAATGCTGTAGATCGCGTACTGGTGTAAGTGCAAAGAAATCCAAAATAGGCGGTTGTGGTAATGGTATTGTCCGTTGCAGTACCTTCCAGCATAAAGTTGCTGCCACCGGTAAGATCGGAATATACTTCCCAGTTGCCGGCGTTGTCACGCAGCACCTTGATGGCAATATTGTTGACCGATGCGGCTACATGCCCGTCAATACCCTGCATGATCAAAGTGGTAGTGGATCCCTGTTGCAGATAAAGGTCAATCGCATCATTGCTGCCGTCTTCTCCCATTTTTAAATAGTAGCCGTTCATGGGTTGTTTCAGATCTGCGGCATCTGCCACGAGGTAGGCTTTCAGGTAATTGCTGCTGGACGGTGAAAAATCCAGCTTGAAATAAAAGAGCCATTCCGTATTGTCGATACTGGAGTTCGGTGTAGAGAGATAGGCTGCATCAGTAACTGCAGGAGCATTGAGATGCAGCAGATGTTCACTGTTTACTTCAAATTTCGCCTGATCGCCGGTCCATGACGGATTAACGATGAAGTCGCCATCCGTAAAATCATCCTGCACCTGTGCCATAGAGCCGGTGGTAACGAATAAGAGGCATAGGAGAACGGATAAATCCTTCATAGCGCAGACGGTTCCATATATTTTGTTTACCAAAGTAAGCATGTTTTGCCAATCATGGTGAGCAGCTTCAACACTATGGTTTATTGTTAAGTAACTCTTCTATAAGTTTCATGGTATCATCTGTCAGCAAGGATAAAACTTCCGGTGCTGACAGGTTTTCACGGAGTTGCTGAACACTGGAGGCGCCTAAGATGACCGTGCTCACATGCGGATTTTTTAAGCACCAGGCAATGGCCAATTTTGCCAGCGAAACATTCAGATCATCCGCGAGAGCCTTCAACTTTCGTACTTTTTCCAGTGTGGCCTCATCATTCAGTTTTTGTTCTTTTAACCATTCCATGCCAGACATGGTTAACCTGGTTTCACCATATTTGCCAGATAAATACTTACCTGTTAAGAGACCGGATGCAAGCGGTGACCAGATCGTGGTTCCCATGCCATAGCGTGCAAATAACAAGGCATATTCAGCCTCAAACCGCTGCCTGTGCAGCATATTATATTGGGGCTGCTCCATGGAAGGGCCAATCAGGTGGTGCTTTTCGGCAATCGTATGTGCTTCCGTAATCTGATTGGCACTCCATTCAGAGGTTCCCCAGTACAGGATTTTCCCCTGCTGAACCAGCTGGTGCATGGTCCATAGCGTTTCTTCAATCGGTGTCTCAGGGTCAGGCCGGTGACAGAAGTAAAGATCAAGATATTTTACGTTCAGTTTCATGGCTTGTTCGCAGGCCTCTGTAACATGCTTACGGTGAAGCCTTTTCTGCGTGGGCAACTTGCCTACTCCAAAAAACCTTGCTGGAGACACAGTACGAGTCACGTTGCCATTTCATCTTCTTCAGAATCTTACCCATCACCTTTTCCGATTTGCCACGCGCATAGATTTCGGCATTATCAAAAAAATTAACGCCGTTTTCATAGGCAGTTTTCATCAGGTCTTCAGCTACCTCATCGTCAATTTGTTTTCCGAATGTCAGCCATGAACCGAGTGATAATACACTTAACGGTAAACCCGACTTACCCAGTCTTCTGTATTCCATATCGTAAGTTAATTTTTGTACCCACCTTGTTATTGCTTGTGTTCTTCCTCTACGATCCGGCGCTCAGTATTTCGTTTCAGCGCCAGCATTCTTTCTTCAAGATCCCGGAAGCCGGTAAAAGTATTTAATTCGCTATAACCTTCTCACGCTTATGCAATAAAATATGAACGGCGTTGAGACGATTATTCAACAGGCTGCCGATTGCGGGTGTGTTTTCGCCACGGGCCAACTGAAGTATTGCAGACTTTTAGGCTGTATTATTATGGTTCACACCATCCTTTTCCTATTTTTGTTCGGTATGCAATTCATTCTTCACAGACTGTCAGTCATCATCATGGTTGCCATGCTCCTGCAGTTTTTCTCTTCCTGCGAAAGCAGGGAAGTGGTCAGCGTTACGCGTGTGGGAGAATTGGAAAAGCTCATTCGTGACGGCGATCTGTCCACACATGCAAGAATCAGTGAACTGAATACACAGCCGCATTTATATGCTATTGGTATTGCCACTAACAACGAAGGCTTCATTACCGTCTTTGACGGAAAGTGCTTTGCCAGTTCAGCGGATACCTTGAAGAGGCTAACCATTGATTCCAGTTGCCAGGCGGAAGCTACCCTGCTGCTGTACTCTACGGTCGCTAAGTGGAAGGAATTTGACATCCCTGCAGCAGTAACCACACTGAAGCAATTGGAACAATTCATTTCAAATATCACCACGAAGTATAATGTTTCCAGGACATCCGTGTTTTGTTTCCGGCTGGCCGGAACAGCATCTGTCGTTAACTGGCATGTTTTGAAATGGCGACCTTCTATCCGGGAAATTACCTATAAAAAAATGCATACGCTTGGGGTCAACGGCAGCTTAAAAGATGAACATATTGAAGTTGTTGGTTTCTTTTCCAAAGAGTCAAAAGAAATATTTGTTCACCAGGAAACGGTGCTGAACATGCACTTCGTGAATCAGGATCATTCGCTTGCTGCGAGAATAGAAGATATCAGGCTGGATGGCAGGATGAAATTGTATCTGCCGGAAGCCGCAACCCAATAATGCTGTAGGAGCCTGGGTATATTCATTGGAGCAATCCGGATTTGCTATGACGGTGAGTGGCTCTCATTTTCCAAAAGCCAATGACACCCAAATTCTAAAAAGCCTGTGATATGGTTCAGCTGGATTTTGTTGCGGACAGCGAATTGAGGCATTAACATATAATTTACAGGCCGGTTCCTGCGAGAATTCGATTAAGTCAGCATCTTTGCGGCGAAAAAAACAGATCCATGAATCATCACCGGAGATTGTTGCCTTTATTATTGCTGGTTGCAGCATTGCTGAGTTCCTGCAATTCCTCAAAAAGTTATAATGCCACTACCATTGGCGAGATGGAAGATCTCATCAAGAAAGGCGATATGACTACACACATTGCTTTAAAAGATATTTCCGGCAATCCGCACAGCTATGCCATCGGATCAGTCACGAATCTTAAAGGATTCATTGTCGTGAATGATGGGAAGCCATATACTTCCTATGTACAGGGCGATTCAGTTGTGATTGACTCAACGTGGAATACGGAAGCGACACTCCTCGTTTATGCCACAGCGGAAAACTGGACGGAAACGCCAATTCCCGCCGATGTTAAAGACTGGAAGCAACTGGAAGAGTTTGTGATGAGCACGGCCAAGTCGCAAAAGATCAACCTTGACCTGGCTTTTCCGTTTTTGTTAAAGGGTAAAGTTAAGCAGGTGAACTGGCGCGTGACGGACTGGGACATCAACGATAAAGAAGTCACCAACAAGAAAGTAAAGAATTCAGGGTTAACAGGAACAGCCGGCGATGTTCGCGCAACGCTGGTTGGGTTCTATTGCAGCAAGCAATACAGGGTGCTTGCCGAACATTCTACCAAAATGCACCTGCACTTTGTCAGTGATGACAGAAGAGTTTCCGGCCATGCTGATGATCTTGCGCTGGATGGCAATATGAAATTATATCTTCCGGTAGCAACAGCAGGGAATTGATCGCTGCAAGTAAATGGAATAACGTACCTGCCTGATTTATCGTTGCTGAACCGGATGCTTTGGAGCGGAGACCTTCCCTTATCTTCACAGGAACCTAATGTATTGCTGTGTCAGGATCAACGCACAAATTATTGACCTGAAAGAAGCGGGTTGAAAGGGAATTTTTTTCCTGTCATGCGGTGGCTCACTCATGATGTTATCCACATCAGAACTGTGCTTCAAGGGCAAATTTTTTCTTTCTGCCAGAAAGCCAATATCTATTTTGAGGAAAATTGAGCATGTGAAATTTTCTGATCTGTCTTTTCCTGCACTTCCCGGCGGACGACTTTACAATTTAGCGGGGTGGTTAATGCTGCTCTGCCAGCTGACCGCTTTCAGGGCTGTTGCACAACTTTCAGCATCACGCCCGAATATTGTAATGATCGTTGGTGATGATATGCGCTACGATTCTTTTGAGCCAACCGGCGGACCATTATGGTTAGCTGCTCCTTCCATCAACAGGATAGCTGATGAAGGAGTCAACTTTCAATATTATTTCTGTGTGTTTTCGCTTTGCACGCCTGCGAGAAGCTCTATGATGACGGGATTATATGCACACAGTAACGGATCAGTTGATGGCGAGACTCCCTACTATCCATACCTGCCCACCATCGCTTCCATATTGGATACGGCCGGCTATCATACTGCCATGGTAGGCAAGTATGGTGTTTACTTTGTTCCACAGCCCGGCTGGGATTATTGGATGGGAAGAACCAAGGTGGCGCATGGAGATTATACTGATCAGACTTTTAATGTGAATGGTGTTATTAAAAAAATAGATGGCAATGTTACTCAGGTAATTAATGATACCTCCTATAAAATCATCGCTGAAATTGATACTCCATTCTTCGTGTATGTGGGTCACCAGGCTCCGCATCAGCCTGCTGTAGCCTTGCAGGTAAGTGAAGGGATTTACGGGAATCAGCAGATGCCGGTACCCTCCAATTTTGAGGCTTACGACAATCATTATCCTTCTTTCCTATACGATAACATTCCTCCGCTCACAGAAAATGTTTTGAAAGATGACCTCGAGAACTATTATGAATGCATAACTGATATTGATCGCAATGTGGAAGATATCTTCAATGCGCTTACTGCAAGAAACCTGCTGGACAACACGCTCTTCCTGTTTACCGCTGATAATGGTTACCTGTATGGAGAGCACAATCTTAAAGGAAAGGATCTGCCTTACGATCCGTCTATACGGTTACCTATGTTCATCCGCTATCCAGCCTGGTTTACTTCCAATACGATTGTGGACGGGCCGATGGGATTGAATACGGACATTGTGCCCACCTTGCTGGAGGCCGCGGGAATCGATGCCACTCCGTATCATTTCCAGGGTGTTTCATTGAATCAGCTGGCAAACGGAACATTGCAGCGTGACATGTTCTACTATGAAAATATCAAGTACACGGATGTAGCCGGAGGAATTCTGCCGTCTATGCGTACGATACGATCCAAGGCTTATAAGTATAACTGGTATCAGTGTTCCGAACAAACAGAAGAATTCTTTAATCTTCAGAACGATCCCGATGAAAATTACAACCTTATTGCAAGTCCGGCATATGCGGGCCTGGTCAATACTTATCGGCATCTGCTCGACAGTATGCGCATAGCCACGCACGACACACTTTCCGCCGATTCAGTAATTCAACCCTGCCATCTTGTAAAAAACCGACAGGTGGACGAGGTGGTTGTACTGGAAAACACATTGCCGATTTATGAAATTGCCAATAACCCGTTTAAAGAACGGATGATGGTCAGGTTGAACGATGTGGAAGCTGGGCCGGTACAATTGGCACTGTACAATCAAATCGGACAGTTGATCAGTGCACAAACGACAACGATCATTGAAGGAAAAACTTCAACCTTGTACTTTGATACCGTTGATTTATCCTCCGGAATATATTTCCTCCATGCCATTCAGCAAGGCCGGAGGCAAGGCGAATTTGTTGTCAGGGAATAAGTCCGGATCTTCCAGGAAGTCCGGATTTTTCATTGGTAATATCCCGTTGCGCTGTTACTAGGCGCGGATCATCGACAGAATAATTACGGAGAGAGGTCAGAAGCGGATTCGAACCGCTGTAGAAGCTTTTGCAGAGCTTTGCCTAGCCACTCGGCCATCTGACCTTATTATTTTCAGGGGAGCAAAGCTAATTGATATTTTGGAATTCCTGAAGCCATCTTTGAATACGGCACGGCGATGCGTTACTCAATGACGACTGAAAAAATCCTAAAATCAAGCTTCTATCTCAGACTTCTTCATGGCTGTACGGAATAGGATATATCCCATAGTCGCAAAGAAAAGCACACCTAGAATCTGGTAGCCGTTTTCACCGAGCAAAGTGACCAGCGTATGTTCCTGGCTGTTGTCGGCCAACCATCTGCTGATACCATCCGAAGCCTGCATGAAAGCTACAATAACACCCATCAAAGCACCGCCGGCTACAAGTCCTGTAGCTAACAAACTTCCCCTTCCCAATTCTGCATCTTCCTGTTTGTCGCCACGGCGTTTGGTTAAATAATCCACGAGTCCTTTAATGGCGCCACCAATAAATATAGGAAGCGTGGTGGAGAGCGGTAAGTATAAACCAACCGCAAAAGAAAGCGACTTGACGCCGCAAAGTTCCACGACAATGGCGATAAAGACACCCACGAGTACAAATTGCCAATCGAGATTAAAAGACAATAATCCCTTGATCAGGGTGGCCATCAGTGTAGCCTGTGGCGCATTAAACTCTGTGCCGATTCGATGGGTGATGCCTTGCGCTACCTGATCAGCGGTAGGTTTGTCGAGAAACGCGACCGTAAATCCAATTACCAGAGAAGAAACAATTACGCCGATGAACAGAGCGATCTGCTGATAACGTGGTGTGGCTCCAATCAGGTAACCTGTTTTAAGATCCTGCGATGTGGCGCCGGCATTTGCGGCAGCGATACAAATCATTCCACCAACCACCAGTGCCATTGGTTCATACACATGACCGGTCCATCCGATAGCGATAAACACGAGCGCTGTGGCCATGATGGTAGCAATGGTCATTCCGGAGATGGGATTGTTGCTGCTTCCAATCAGCCCAACGATGCGGCTTGAAACGGTGACAAAGAAAAATCCGAAAATAATCACCAGCAGTCCGAGTAGCAGTTTGTAGAAAATATTTGTTCCGGGAATCTGCGGCAGGAAAGCCATTAAAGCGACGAGTGCTATACTGCCAAAAATCACGATCTTAAAATTCAGATCATTCTCTGTGCGGGAACGCACTACATCACCTTTTTCACGCATGGAAGCCAGGCCTCCTTTAAAAGCGTTTGTTATGGTTGGAATAGATTTTAACAACGTGATAAATCCACCGGCTGCCACTGCGCCTGCACCAATCTGTCGTACATACGCCCTGTAAATGGCTTCTGCCATATTACCCCATTCATGTGTTTCAGGATTCCAGCCTCCGCGGCCACCGGCAGTCAGCATATCTTTTAACATACCGAGCTTTATCTGTTGCAAGGCGATTAAGTCGGGCGAAATCAACGTGGCGAGCAGCGGTATAAGACACATCCAGGCCAGCACGCCACCGGCTACGAGTACACCGGATATTTTGGGGCCGATGATGTATCCAACACCCATGTATTCCGGTGTGATATCAGCGGCGATTTGCGCAGAAGGGAAGTACTTGTTTTTTTGAGCAGTAATCCAGGTAGGTGATTCAGCAACGATGTGGAAGATATGCTGCAACACTGCGTAAACAGTAGAGACACCCAATCCGATATAAGCAGGTTTCGCGAAATCGCCCCCTTTTTCACCGGCGATCAAAACAGAGGCACAGGCTGTTCCTTCCGGATAAGGCAGGTTATGATGCTCCTGCACAATGAGGGACCGGCGCAAGGGTATCATCATCAGCACGCCTAAGATGCCGCCGAAAATAGCGAGTGTAAGAATGGTCCAGTACGAAAAATATTCGAGGCCGATGCTGTTGCCCGTCGCTGCATCCTGGCTGAGAAACAGGAAAGCCGGCAAGGTAAACACAACGCCTGCAGCTATGGATTCTCCGGCAGAGCCCGTTGTTTGTATGATGTTGTTTTCAAGGATCGTTGTGCCAAGAAATCTTTTTCCAAGTGAAATGGCGAGCACAGCAATCGGTATGGAGGCAGAAACGGTGAGACCGGCTTTAAGTGCCAGGTAAACTGTGGCTGCACCAAACAGTATTCCGAACAGTCCGCCCAGCACAATTGCGCGGGGCGTAAATTCTTTCATGGAAGATTCAGGATCGACGTAGGGCTTGAATGTTTTGGTTGGTTCTGACATCAGGATTGAAGAATTTAATTGGAATCATAAAAGAAAGCTTATTCACCGACATTTCAAACAAATGCCATGTTTGCATGCTGGATGTTTAAACACAATACTACACAAGTTGGCCATGCATCTAAAATATTCTTTTTTTATCGAGAGCTGAAAAATTAAGATGGATCAATCCGCAGTTCGGCATTGAATAATCATGAGAGAGAAGGGTCTCATCCTGGAACATCCTGCATTACTCATGCTCCGCCTGTCACTCTTTTCATGCCCTCCAAAAAACAGGCTCTGCAACGTGGTTCGTATAAATCTTTTTCGCCGAGCAATACCTGCGATTTTTCTGTTGATTTCCTGAAAGAATAAGAGGCGAGGTTTCCGCACACCACACAAATGGCATGCACCTTCGTTGCATACTCCGCCCTGGCCAGTAGTTCGGGCATTGGCCCGAAAGGCTTTCCCGTAAAATCCATGTCGAGTCCTGCGGCAATTACGCGGATGCCTTTGCCGGCCAGCGTTTCCAGCACACGTGGCAGTTCCATATCAAAAAACTGCGCTTCATCAATGCCTACCACCTCGATGTTGTCTGCCATCAGGAGTATCTGATCAGAATGTGCTACCGGTGTAGAATGAATATAATTGGTGTCATGTGAAACGATATGTGATTCGTGGTAACGCACATCGTTGGAGGGTTTGAAGATCTCCACTTTTTGATTCGCGATCTTGGCGCGCTTCAGCCTGCGGATCAGTTCTTCTGTTTTCCCAGAAAACATACAGCCGCAGATCACTTCTATCCATCCGGCTTTTTGCTGTCGTATGTAAGGTTCTATAAACATGCAGCCGTGAAAATAAAAGAATCTGCGCTTCCGTTTTGCTTTGTATTTTTGAAAATAAAAATGTAAAAGATGGGTGATTACCGAAAGATCAGTGAACTGAATTCGAAAATCAGCAAAGTATTGGAAGCAGTGGGAAACAATGCCGGGCAGTTTTCCGCTATTGATAAAGACCTGCTGACAAGTTATATACGGCAGCTATATGAACTGACAGTCATACTGCAACCGGACAGCAATCCTCCATTGCAACCGATCACTGAATTGGCTTCGGAGGTTGAAAATATTGACGTGACCAAGGTAAGAGAAGAGAAAGTCCAAACAGTGTCGTCAGCCGATCTTCACCAGACACAGCATATGGAGCCTGGACTTATTGCCGGTAAGGAAGCTGCGGTGCCGGTAATGAATCCTGAAGTCACAAAAACAGAAGACACCTTAAACAAAGCGCAGTCAGCTAAAGAGCCCGTCATAAAAAAAAGCATCTCAGACCTGTTTGCCGAAAAGAAAGACAATGGCGGAGCGACCCTGAATGACCGGTATAAAAACCAGGGAAAGGAAATTGCTGATACGCTGAAGCATACACCCATCAAAGCACTTAAATCCTATATCGGGTTGAATAAGCGCGTGAATTTTATCAACCGATTATTCAACGGAGCTGAACAGCAATATGATGATGCCATTACACAACTCGATAATTTCGGCAGTTATCATGATGCGTTGAAGTATGTTCAGCAGCAGCTCACACCGGCTTATCAATGGAAAGAAGAAGAACCATTGGTCACGGAGTTTTTTACGTTGCTGATGCGGAGGTACCTGAATTGATTTTATGCACGTAATCCATAATCAGATCAGTAGCTCCTTTTTGTGAGGCAACATAATTCCTGTTGATTGATTTTACCTGATCAGCCTGTTCATTAAAATGATGAAAGGCCCGGATCAACTCTTCCGCAGAATGGACAGAAGCCGCTCCGCCCTGTGCCAGTAGAGCTACAGCCTCATTGAATTGCTGATAGTGCGGCCCGAAAATAACTGGCAGTCCATACACCGCGGCCTCTACCACGTTATGAATGCCTTTCCCGAAACCGCCACCTACATAAGCCATATTTCCATAACTGTAGATGGAAGACAGCAAACCCATGGCATCCACTATCAGAATTCTTTTGGAGGAACAGTTATCAGGGTCGGCCGATGAGTAAAGGATAGCTTCATCCTGGAACCTGCTTTTTAACAGGTTAAGATGATGCTCATTTAACTCATGCGGAACCAGTATGAATTTCCAATTCGGAGGATTCAGCCGGATCAGTACTTCCAATATTTTTTCATCGTCCGGCCACGTGCTTCCGGCCACCAACACACGGGAGTTGCCATTAAATGATTGAATGACAGGTAGCGTTTGAGGATGCAGAGCAATGTCCCAGACACGGTCAAATCGTGTATCACCCGTTACGGTGGCATTTTGGATATTCAACGATTTCAGCAATTGTAGCGAAGCCTGATCCTGCAGGAAAAAATGCCGGAAGAGCCGCAGCACATTGCGCCACGGTTTTCCATACCATTGAAAGAAAAGCTGCTCTTTTCTGAATATGCCCGAGATCAGCAATACGGGAACATCTTGTTGCTGAAGCGCTTTGAGGTGCTGATACCAGAATTCATATTTAACAAATATCGCGAGAGAGGGCTTCACGAGTGATACAAACTGCCGGGCATGGGAAGAAGTATCCAGCGGCAGGTAAAAGATGTAGTCTGCGCCGGCATAGCTTTTCCGTTGCTCGTAACCGGAAGGTGAAAAAAATGTGAGCACGATCTTGTGCTGTGGCCATCTTTTCCTGCAGGCTTCCATCAAGGGCCGTCCCTGTTCAAATTCACCGGCAGAGGCGCAGTGAAACCAAATGCGTTTTTCATTTTCCTGCAGTAGATTTTGCAATAGCGCAAATTGATTTTTTCTGCCCGCCAGCCATTGTTTCGCTTTCCGGTTCCAGGGTGATGCGAATAAAATGCCTGCGTAATAGCATTGTATGGCCAGATTATAGATCAGGATAAAGAGAGGATGCATAACGATGATCTATGTGACAGCAAGATTTTTTACCTGGAAGAAAAGCAATGGCATCCCATGCGATCGATTTCGAATAACAGTGTATGGATTAAAAAGTATAGATACGCTCTTCCCCGCTGCCATAAAAAGGAAGTATCCAGCTCAGTTTAATACCCAGCATTACATCCAGACGTTTTTCTGTATCCTTTTTCATCTGATCAAAGTTCCAGTCCCGGCGGTTTTGGGTGAATCCTTCCGTCGCTTCCAGCCCGATCTGGAAATTGACGAGTCTCCGTTTATCGAGGTGCGTGTAACCGATATATTGCGAAAGCGCCAATCCGTTGGTAAGCCTGTCATAGCCTTTCGCATAATCATCCATCACATAGGGCAAAGTATGGTTAGGTGAAGACAGCTTGATCCGGTGTTGCAGGAAACCGGCACCTGCCATCAGCGTAATTCCTGAATTGGGGTTGGATTTCCCGACAGGAATGATTTTGCCGAACTTTCCTAAAAAAACAGTGCCTCTTTGAAACAGAAATACGGTTTCATAATATCCGTCAATGCCTACTAATCCGCCGGATTGTGTGTACAGATAATCTAAAATAGTGTCTTCCCTCACCGCACCGCCGAACAGGTAACTGCCTTCGGCACCAAGCAGATAATTATGGGCAAGTTTGAAATAAAAACCGGCGCTTAAGCTGTTTGTCGTACCAAAGCGATCAGCCATATCACCAAATGGAACCTGAAGGGCATAACTGAAGGTGAGCAATTTCGCATTGACGGTCGTATCATTGATGTTGCTTTTAAACTGCGCAGACAGCCATACAGGCGCTGCCAGCATCAGCAGGATCAGACCATATTTCTTTAAAGCATACATCAGCCGGTAAAAGTAATTCAATTATTATTTTTAGCTGTACTGATGCAGCTCATGAGTAGGCGCTGATTCTCATCAAGCTGATTGCATGCAATCAACAGCCGGCAACTTTCCCTTTCTTATTCACATCGGCTGCCTATATTTGCGCCTTCAATGGAGAAGCAGCAGCAATGAGAAAGATTGAAATGGTGGATTTGAAGGCGCAATATCAAAAGATAAAGCCTGCTATTGATACTGCCATTCAGGAGGTAGTTACCTCGGCTGCCTTTATCAACGGTAAGCCGGTTCAGGATTTTGCTCTTGAACTCGCAACCTACTTAGGGGTTAAGCATGTGATTCCCTGCGCCAATGGAACAGATGCTTTACAGATTGCCATGATGGCGCTTGATTTACAACCGGGTGATGAAGTGATCTGTCCTTCATTCACCTACTATGCAACGGTGGAAGTGGTGGCACTCTTGAAACTTACGCCGGTCTTCGTGGATGTGAATCTCCACACCTTTACGATGGAAGCCGCCGAGGTGGAGAAAGCCATTTCGCCAAAAACAAAAGCGATTGTTCCGGTTCATCTGTACGGGCAGGCAGTGGATATGGAGCCTTTGCTGGCACTGTCAGAGAAATATTCCGTACCGGTTATTGAAGATAATGCACAAGGCATTGGCGGCAGCTACCTTTATCCAGACGGAACTAAAAAGAAAACGGGTACACTGGGAATTATCGGCTGCACCTCTTTTTTCCCATCTAAAAACCTGGGCGGATATGGTGATGGCGGAGCGATGTTTACCAACGATGATGCGTTGGCAGGCAAGCTTCGCATGATCGCCAATCACGGGCAGCAGGTCAGGTATTATCATGATATGATTGGTGTGAATTCAAGGCTGGATACGCTGCAGGCGGCGGTGCTGAGGGTTAAACTTCCACTGCTCGACGAATACATTGCGGCAAGAAGAAAAGCGGCCGCGTATTACGACAAGGCATTTGCCAATCATGAAAGGATAACGATACCACAACAGGCCGCTTACTCCCATCATGTTTTTCATCAATACACGCTGCAGATCGATGGCGATCGTGACGGACTGGTGAAGTATCTGCAGGAAAAAGGTATTCCGTCTATGATTTATTATCCCGTTCCGTGTCACCTGCAAAAGGCATTTGACGGAAAAGGAAAAGTAAGCAGCGAAATGAAAAATACCATGCAGCTGATCGACCGGGTGATTTCATTGCCGATGCATACAGAGCTGGACGAAGAACAACTGGGATACATTACAACTGCCGTGTTGCAATTCCTGTAATAGGTGAATAGCATGAACAAATCATTACCTGGTTTGGTGAAGATCGCGTGGTGCCAGGCAATACGTATGCAGTCAGTATGCCCGTTAATAATAAATCAGTTTGACCACTTACCTATACAACCGCAAGTATATCCGGCCATACATTAATAATCACATAACAGACAATTATAAAAATGAACATCGCAGTAATAGGAACAGGATACGTTGGATTGGTTACAGGAACTTGCTTTGCCGAGATGGGCAACAATGTGATTTGTGTGGACATCAACCAGGAAAAAATTGATGCGTTGCGCAATGGTAAGGTTCCCATTTTTGAACCTGACCTTGATGTACTTTTTGAACGAAACGTGCGGCAGGGACGGCTTCGTTTCACCACCAATCTGAAAGAGGCTGTTGACCAGTCGAGGGTTTTATTTCTTGCCCTCCCCACGCCGGAAGGCGAAGATGGCAGCGCGGACCTTTCTTATGTATTGAATTGTGCTCGCGATATCGGTAAGATCATCAGCGACTACAAAGTAGTGGTTGATAAGAGTACCGTACCGGTAGGAACGGCGGAACGGGTGCATGCAATGCTGGCTGAAAATGCTACCGTTGAATTTGATGTGGTGTCGAATCCCGAATTCCTGCGCGAAGGAATAGCGGTGGAAGATTTCATGAAACCCGACCGTGTGGTGATCGGCACTTCTTCAGAACGTGCGAAGAAGACGATGGAACAACTGTATGAGCCATTTGTGAGGCAGGGCAACCCCATCATCTTTATGGATGAGCGCTCGGCTGAAATGACGAAATACGCAGCTAATTCATACCTCGCCACCCGTATATCATTCATGAATGAGATCGCCAATTTGTGCGAACTTCTGGGTGCTGATGTTGACATGGTTCGCAGAGGTGTAGGCAGTGATACGCGGATTGGCAAACGGTTTCTTTTTCCCGGAATCGGTTACGGCGGAAGTTGCTTTCCCAAAGATGTAAAAGCGATGGCTAAAACGGCGGAAGATGTGGGTTATGAAATGAAGATCTTGAATGCCGTGATGGGGGTGAACGAAAGGCAGCGGGTAAGCATGGTGAACAAAATGGATCAATTTTACAAAGGCAAAATGGAGCATAAAAAGATAGCGATATGGGGCATTGCCTTTAAGCCGAACACTGATGATATTCGTGAAGCGCCTGCATTATACATTATAAATCAGTTGTTGAAGAAGGGATGTACCGTTTCCGTGTATGATCCCGAAGCACTTGGCAACCTGAAAAAAACATTCCGTGACAAGGTGGAATATCATAATGATATCTATTCACCGCTCAAAGAAGCCGATGCGTTGATGGTGTTGACTGAATGGAGCCTGTTCCGTACACCTGATTTTGAAAAGATGGCAACGCTGATGAAGGAGAAAGTGATATTTGATGGCCGTAATCTTTACAACCTGGATCAAATCCGGGAATACGGATTTTACTATTACAGTATTGGAAGACAGGCCGTGACAGGCAAAAATAGAAACAGCAACAAATCAACTCTTGCCGAAAGCTGAAATTATTATTGCAGCTGGGCCAACAGCTGATCCGCTTCCGAAGAGTCCCATCCGTTTTTTAAAGCCATTTCCCTTGCTTGCTGCGCCATGTCGGCAGCGCTGGATTTGTTGCCGGTTTTCTGGAAGAGGCGTGCACCCAGCAGAAAAGCGGAATACTCCTGGTTCATTTCTGTTGAATGTTGTACCCATAATGCGGCCTGGGAAAGCGGGATGCTTTCAGATATGTTTTTGTAGAACACATCAGCCATGTCGCGCAACTGGTGATAGTCATTCCAGGCAAATTTTTTAGCACCGGAAAGGCAGGTATTTTTGTAACCGGCCCAGTTAAAGGTCTTTTCATATATTTCCTTATCCATCAGGAAGACAAGGGAGTCAACTTTATAATTACGGATGGCAACTGCGGAGGCACGTTTGCGGAAATAGGCAACGGTATCCTTCGCCTCCACCAGCGGTGATAAAGTTTCCATCACAATATTGCTGATCTTTCTTTGCACTCTTCCGGGCGATGCAATGACGGAGAACTCGGGCTGGTGTTTCAATACAAACTGGAACTGCGGAGAATTGATGTCGGAAACGCCATTGGCAATGATCTTCCAGTTGATTTCATTCAGCAGATCCGAATCTTTTTTTGTCGAAAAATACTTTGCGGCTACAGTGGAATAATCCATTGCTCCGCGACGCAATGCCATCAGGTAAGCGTAGCATTTTTCAGGGCTGGAAGGGTCGGCCTCAAACACCTGTTGCAGGTATGGCAGTTGCTTCTCGGGCGTTACGGCATTCTTGGCCTGATCAATCAGCTCTTGCGGTTTAAATTCACCCATCAGCCTGTAAAGGGTAGTTCCGTTTTTATCAAGGAAGATAAAGGTAGGATACATCTTCACAGCAAATTTGTTGTGAAGGCCGATTCCTTCCCCGGCTTCCATATCTGACTTTATGCAAATGAAGTGAGCGGTGTAAAAAGCTGCCACGGAACTGTCCGTAAAAACTTCTTCTTTCATTTTCTTGCAATGGCCGCACCAGGTAGTGTAACACATCAGGAATACCGGTTTCGATTCTGCCCCTGAGGCTTGTAAGGCTTCCGAATAATTCAGTTCACGAAAGAGTGGCTGTGAATGAACTCGCAGCATCATGGAAAGCAGCAACAGAAGAAGGAATGCGGCAGGTTTCATCGGGATCATTCAGGTAACGAAAGTAAAGAATGTCCTGCACATCAAACTGCTGAAAACAGTCTTCCTGCATGATCCCGCATAGCTTATTTATTATAAAACTCCCGCCTTTATGATCATGGATGGAATAATCGCTTTTTACAGGATCGTGTACTTAGCCCATGTTTGCGCATGAAAACACAACGGCTGAACGCGTAGGGTTAACCTTTTCCGTAACTCATTTTTGTTACCTTCGCCGCCACCATTTTTGAAACCAACATGAATAAAGATAAACGCATCCTCATTACCGGCGCTGCCGGATTTATCGGTTCACACTTGAGCGACCGGTTTACCAGTGAAGGATTCCAGGTGATTGGCATGGACAACCTGATTACCGGTGACATGAAGAACATTGAACACTTGCTGCCGCTGCCCAATTTTCAATTCTATCATCATGATGTCTCGAAGTATATTCATCTGCCGGATGAATTGCATTACATTCTTCACTTTGCATCGCCCGCCAGTCCGGTTGATTATGTAAAATGGCCGATACAGACTATGAAAGTAGGATCACTCGGTACCCATAACTGTCTTGGACTGGCACGCGCCAAGCAGGCGCGTATTCTCGTGGCTTCTACCAGTGAAGTGTATGGCGATCCGTTGGTGCATCCTCAAACCGAAGAGTACTGGGGAAATGTAAATCCGGTTGGTCCGCGAAGTATGTACGACGAAGCCAAACGGTTCCAGGAAGCCATTACCATGGCCTACCACAATGCACATCAACTGGAGACACGCATTGTTAGAATATTTAACACGTATGGCCCGAGGATGCGGCTGAATGATGGCAGGGTACTTCCTAATTTCTTTTACCAGGCCATTACCGGATCTGACATCACCGTCTATGGCGACGGATCACAGACCCGTTCATTCTGTTATGTAAGCGACCTGGTAGATGGTATCTATCGGTTGCTGTTCAGCGACTATGCCATGCCGGTGAATGTGGGCAATCCGGATGAAATTACCATCAGCCAGTTTGCTGAAGAAATTATTGCGCTCACACAAACAGATCAGAAAGTAGTATATAAGCCCCTGCCGGTGGATGATCCAAAGCAAAGGCAACCGGAAATTACCAGGGCACGCACTATTTTAGGATGGGAGCCAAAAGTGCAGCGCAGCGAAGGACTGAAAATCACGTATGAATATTTTAAGAAAGCACTTGGTAAATGAAAAGGAGTGAGTAGCCAACAATCTGCATCAGCTAAAAACCAGAAAGGCGCCGGATAGCGCCTTTCTGATTTAACGCCTGTTTCTCAGGTGAAAAAAACATTGCCAACGGAAGTTATTGTCAGTTCAATTCTATCTTCCGGAGATAAACTTTATCATTAACAATCCCTGCATAAACAAGGTGCCTTTTTCATAACCCGATAAATCAAGGGTGGTGCTGGCTGACAAGTCAAATGAATTTAATAATGCTCCCGCGTGATTGTATATTCTGATATGCATGGCTGGTGGTTATTCAGTTGAATGGTAACAAGCCCCGTTGAAGGATTCGGAAAAACAGACACCATTTTATCATCTAAGGATGGAATGCCGGTTGCCATTCCGATGTTTATGGTTTCTGTGGTTGCATTGTTGCAGCAGTAGTTTTGAACGCTGAGCGTGGCATTATAAAAACCCGGTTCAGCATAGGTATGTGTAGGATTGGCTTCTGTGGAAGTAATACCATCGCCAAAATCCCAGGTATAACTGGTACCATAGCGCGAGAGGTTGTGAAATTGCACTATGTTATCGTTCTGTGAAAAACTGTAACCGGCAACAGGTTTCAGTTGTCCGTCGCCACAAAGACTTTCTACGCCAATAAAAATACCTGAATCAAGTATGCCATCACCGGCATCCGCAATAGCCAGCTTCACATGGTAGGTGGATTCAGGGACTACCGTTATCTGTGCTGTCAGTGGTACGGTGAATCCATCGTATTGAATGGTGGTTTCACTCATATCACCGGGGCAGGAGACAGGTGCCGGGCAATCAGACAGGCTGTTGCAGACATAATATGCCTGGTTGGAACTTATGCAGTTGATGGAACTCACTGTCACCGGATTATTATTTCCGGGAACCAGCGCGATATTTTGCTCACCCGTTATTCCCGGACCGCTGATATAAAATGCAAACACATCGTTGAACGCAGTGCCAACCCATTCTGAATATTCTTCGGATCCAAAGGAATACTTGAAATAAAGCGTATCGAGTGAAGGAATAATATCCATCTCAATTATACAGGCATCATACGTCTGATAGGCAGCGATCACATCGAGTGACGGGTCGCCGGGAAGATTGTTGGCCATTGAAACCGCACCGGTGTTATTGGGACCGACGGCATTGTATACACTTCCGCTGGTCATCATAATGCCGGCATTGATGCCCAGGTTGGTACCGGAGCCATCGAAAAATCCAACGGCTGCTGTGGCACCGTTATACGTGATATTGCTGATGGTCACACAGGTATTATCGAAGAAGTCATGCAGCATGGTGGATACTGAAATCGCCGTATCCACTACCAGCTGAGCTTTCGTCTGCTGTGGCTGCAGCATGGTTAACAGCATCAGGCAAAGAAAGGAAGTGTAAATTTTTTTCATGGCAGAAAAGATTGATTACAATTTTAAAGATAATCATAATTCCATGGTTGGATGCCGTGAGGGGTGAATAGAGTAATTTTAACATTAAAAAATCCGGGTTAATATCTGTTTGAAATCTGTTAAGTTTGCGCCGCTTGCCAGGGGTTGTACCATAGTCGATTGATTTTCGTTTTCTAACACCACTGCTGAAAATCCGGTAGCATAATAGGATGCCTGTTAATGAACATATATATTTTGCCCATGAAACTGCAGTGATTGATGAAGGCTGTTCGATTGGGGCAGGAACACATATCTGGCACTTTAGCCATATTATGTCGCAATGTGTGATCGGTGAAAACTGCAATCTTGGCCAAAACGTAGTCGTGAGTCCCGGTGTGGTGCTGGGCCGAAATGTGAAAGTGCAGAATAATGTTTCTATCTATACCGGAGTCATTTGTGAAGATGAAGTGTTCCTGGGTCCGTCAATGGTGTTCACCAATGTCATCAATCCGAGAAGCGCTATTTCACGGAAAAACCAGTATGGTAAAACACTGGTCAAAAGAGGGGCAACTATTGGTGCGAATGCTACGGTAATTTGTGGTCACACAATAGGAGAATTTGCATTCATCGGTGCGGGAGCGGTGGTGACAAAGGATGTGAAGCCGTATGCATTAATCGTGGGTAATCCAGGCAGGCAGACCGGTTGGATGAGTGAATATGGTCATCGTCTGCATTTTAATGAAAACAACAGGGCAGTTTGTCCTGAAAGCGGCATAGAATATTTACTGAAGGATCAGGCCGTAGAAAAACTGAAACCATAGCAGGGTTGATGCCGCAGCAAAACACATTACATCATGTTTGAAGATCTTATTGAAAAAAAAGCTAAGCTGGCTGTCATTGGTCTGGGTTATGTGGGCTTGCCGGTAGCGTTGTCTTTTGCCAGGCATATCCGTGTTATTGGTTATGATATCAGTGCGAAACGTATTGCTTTACTGAATCAAAAAATAGATCCGAGCAGTGAACTGAATGCTGCCGCATTTGAAAATTGTGACATTACCTTTACCGATAGTGTGGAGGTGCTGAAGGAGGCACGTTTTTTCATTGTGGCCGTACCTACTCCGGTTGATATTCACAATGTTCCTGATTTGCAGTTATTATTAATGGCTGCCGAAACAATAGGTAAAGTGCTGAAGAAAGGAGATTACGTGGTATATGAATCCACTACCTATCCGGGCTGTACGGAAGATGATTGTTTGCCGGTGATGGAGAAATGGTCGGGC
The DNA here is from genome assembly GCA_044227805.1 of Chitinophagales bacterium. Lineage (GTDB taxonomy): Bacteria > Bacteroidota > Bacteroidia > Chitinophagales > UBA10324 > JACCZZ01. Next base: position 33,530 of record JBGAWA010000024.1, read on the forward strand.
CTTCAGGTGAAGACGGATTTTAAACTGGGTTATTCACCGGAAAGAATCAACCCGGGTGATAAAGAACACACACTTGAAAAAATCACCAAGGTGGTTGCCGGTTGTGATGAGGAATCGCTGGAGGAGATTTCCAAAGTGTACGGTATCGCCGTGAAAGCCGGCATACACAAAGCGCCAAGCATTAAAGTGGCGGAGGCAGCAAAGATTATTGAAAATACACAGCGTGATGTAAACATTGCCCTCATGAATGAACTATCGCTCATTTTTCAGTTATTAGGCATCAATACGTATGATGTAATTGAAGCGGCGGCGACAAAATGGAACTTCCTGAAATTTTATCCCGGACTCGTCGGCGGCCATTGCATCAGCGTGGATCCTTACTATCTCACGTATAAAGCCAATGCGCTGGGCTATGAACCAGAAGTGATTACCAGCGGACGCCGAATTAATGATGACATGGGTCCCTTTATCGCACGCAAAACTGTGCAGTTGCTCACCCAACTGGGCAAAGATCCGGGAAATGCGAAGGTGCTGGTGATGGGAGCTACCTTCAAAGAAAATATTACCGATCTCCGTAACTCAAAGGTGGTGGACCTGATCAGGGAACTCAAAGCATTTTCGGTTAAGGTGGAGGTGACTGACCCACACGCATCAGGAGATGAAGTATTGCAGCAATATGGTTTCGGACTGGTGAAAGCACCGGCCAGGGACTATGATGCTGTGATCATGGCTGTGAATCACCATGAATTTAATAGCCTTACCGAAGACTATTTTCTTTCCATCACAAAACCTAAAGCATTGTTTATGGATGTGAAAGGCGCTTTCAGAAAAAAAATTAACCGGATGATGTATTGGTCTTTGTAAAATCAGCAGGAAAAAAAATGTGAATGGCAGACGCTCAGCTTAAAGTATTAATTACCGGAGGTGCAGGATTTATCGGTTCGCACGTAGTGCGAAGGTTCGTCAGAAAATATCCGCAATACCAGGTGTACAACCTTGATAAGTTAACGTATGCCGGTAACCTTGAAAACCTGAGCGATGTGCAGGATGCGCCCGGCTACCGTTTTATTAAAGGGGATATTGTGGATGCCGTTTTTATCCGGCAGCTGTTTCAGGAAAATAAATTTAATGCGGTAATTCATCTCGCAGCTGAAAGTCATGTTGACCGATCTATTGTGGCTCCTACGGATTTTATATTCACCAACATCGTCGGTACAGTTAACCTGCTGAATGCTGCTAAGGAAATATGGACGGAGGAGAAGGAGAAGAGTACCGGCCCTGGGCGTCATCTTTTTTACCAGGTTTCTACAGATGAAGTGTTTGGTTCACTTGATAATGAAGGATATTTTACGGAAACAACTCCTTATGATCCGCGGTCACCCTATTCAGCTTCCAAGGCAAGTGCTGATCATCTTGTTCGTGCCTATGGGCACACTTACGGACTACCGGTAGTGATTACCAACTGTTCGAATAATTATGGTGCATTTCAGTTCCCTGAAAAACTGATACCACTGGCAATCAATAACATTAAAAACAATAAAGCCGTGCCGATCTACGGCAAAGGCGAAAATGTGCGTGACTGGCTGTGGGTGGAAGATCATGCGGCGGCCATCGATCTGGTTTTTCACAAAGGAAAATACGGTTCAACTTACAACATCGGCGGGTTTAATGAACGTCGGAATATTGACCTCATCCTGCAACTCTGTAAGATCATGGATGAAAAACTTGGCAGGGTTCCTGGCTCCTCTGAAAAGTTACTCACCTATGTGAAAGACCGCGCCGGTCATGACTTGCGATATGCTATTGACTCCTCAAAGATATCCGGCGAGTTAGGCTGGAAGCCATCACTCACTTTTGAAGAAGGCCTTGCGAAAACGGTGGACTGGTATCTTGCAAATACTGAATGGCTGCAACATGTTACGTCTGGCGATTATCAGCACTATTATGTTCAGCAATATGAAAAAAGATAAAGCACACGGCATTCAACATAATTGGTAGATAGGGCCTGGATGAATTGTTGAACAGGGAGGTTAATTCATCTTCGGTAATTTTTCTTTTCACACCAGCGTCTAAAAATTCTTCTGCTTGTACGAATCAGTTTTTCATCCCGGATCCCTGTCAGATAAGAGTTTCCTGGTAACAGGCGGTGCAGGATTTATCGGATCACACCTTGTTGAATATTTACTGAAGCATGGTGCCGGCAAGGTGCGTGTGATGGATAATTTGATGACCGGCTCGCAGGAAAATGTCGATTTGTTCCGGCAGGCTGCTGCGTATGAACTGCTGGAAGGTGATATACGTGACCGCGAGGCTTGCCTCACTGCCTGCAGCAATATGGATTACGTGTTGCACGAGGCTGCACTGGGTTCGGTGCAGCGTTCAGTCATTGATCCGGTTACTACGGACAGCATCAATGCCGGCGGATTCCTGAATATCTTATGGGCTGCAAGGGAAAAACAGGTAAAGCGAATGGTTTACGCTTCTTCCTCTTCTGTCTATGGCGATCACCCGGTTTTACCGAAAGTAGAAGAACAAACAGGTCGCCCGTTGTCGCCGTATGCCGTGTCAAAGTGTTCTAATGAACTCTATGCCGGCGTGTTTGCCAAAAGCTATGGAATGGAATTGATCGGGCTCCGCTACTTTAATGTGTTCGGACCGCGCCAAAATCCCGACGGTCCTTACGCTGCCGTGGTGCCTGCATTTATCCGTGATATCAAAAAAAATATCTCACCGGTAATCTATGGCGATGGCGGGAACAGCCGTGATTTCACATTTGTGGAAAATGCGGTACAAGCTAATATCAGGGCACTGTTTGTTGAAAATCAGCGGGCCATCGATCAGGTGTACAATGTTGCCGTTGGTGAACAATACACGATACGGCAACTCTTTGATTCCATCTGCCACTATCTGCATTGTGAAATGGTGCCGCGTTTTGAATCACCGCGGACTGGCGATATACAGCATTCACTGGCCGATATCACCAAGGCCGCTAAATTGTTGAATTACCGGCCAGCTATCAGGATGGAAGAAGGCCTACGAATTCTTTGCAAGAATAGTTATAGATGGATGCTGCCACGATGATATCGGTAACATCTGGATTTCAGTTTTTTCAACATCCATCATTCAGAACGTGTCTTCACCCCTGATAACAATAAGATACTTTAAAGTTTTGTTTTCACAGATAGTTCGCTTCTGAGATATAAGGCTGGCGGGCATTTCAGATTTAAAAAATGACTACATTGGTCGCGTAAATTGAAAACTAATTCTATTTTTGCATCTCGCAGATTAAAAATCCTTCCATGAACGTGTTGCTACGGCTATCACTACTGTTTGTTGTACTTGGTCAATTATCATTATCGCAATCAGCCTTTGCGCAGGATCAACCACCCAAAAATGCTCCTTCCAGCAGTGGCACGATTCAAATGGCCATCACTGAAAACGCAGCTTCACTGCAGTTACTGGGTATCAACCCTATACAGGTAAAAAATACGAAGAAAGCTGCTGCTACCACACCTGCCGAACCGGTAACTCAGCCTGCAACAGGTGATGTTGCGCCTGCAGAGGCTGCTCCTAAGAATACTACCAATCCAATCACCACAACAGGCGCAGCAGTAGCGGTTACACCAACAGCAGCAACGGATACAACGGTGCCCTATCGGGATACTACCTTGCTCCCGGCCTCTGAGCTATATGGTTACAGCTTCTTCCGCAATAAGACCATCAATATGTTTGACCGTGCACTCGATGCGCAGGCAGGCGGGAATTATATCATTGGCGTGGGTGACCAGATCGGAATTAATGTGTGGGGTTATTCCAGTTTCAGCGGTTCTTATACAGTGGATCAGACAGGATCTGTTTTCCCGGAAGGCGTTGGTAAAATTTATGTGAAAGGATTAACGCTCGACAAGGCAAAGGCGCTGATCCGCAGCCGTTTTGCCACCTACCTGGATATGCCCAATTCGCAGATAGAAGTTACTATCATTTATTCCAGGGTGATTGGTGTAAACATCGTAGGGGAAGTTTTCAATCCCGGTACTTATTCCATACCGGCACTTAATACGGCCTTCAATGCCTTGCTGGCAGCGAATGGCCCTACTGACCTTGGATCATTGCGAAAAATCTACATCAAGCGGCAGGGACAAACAGTGAAAACACTGGACGTTTACGCATACTTGTTGAATCCCGGAACAGGCGATGACTACTTCCTGCAAAACAATGATTACATTTTTGTTCCACCAATAGGCAAAACAGTATCTATTACCGGTGAAGTGAAGCGCCCGATGAAATATGAGTTGATTGATGGGGAAGACCTCATGACGCTCATCAGTTATGCAGGAGGAATGACACCAAAAGCTTATACCAGGTCGGTGCAGGTAAGACGCTATGTTGGAAACCGGCTGAATCTGTTTGATGTAAATGTGGACAGCCTTTCACGCATCAAAGCAAAATATGAATTGTACAGTGGCGATGAAGTATTTATCAGTACGGTTCCCGGACAGTTGTACCAGTTTGTAAAAATCAGCGGTGCAGTCATGCAGCCGGGTGAGTTTAATTATGCCGAAGGACTTCGTATCAGTGATGTTTTGGCAAAAGCCCATGGCCTTCGTGGTGATGCACTGGCCGATCGCGCGTATGTGATTCGTAAGAATGATGATCTGTCTTCATCTTATATCCCGTTTAATCCTTCCAATATTATTAAGGATACACGGTCGGTGGACAACCTGCTCTTAAAGAACCTGGATGAAATTTACCTGTATGATAAAACCACTTTCATCGATTCTGTTACCATCAGTATTAACGGCGCGATCAGGTTGCCGGGTAAATACACATATGCCAAAGGAATGACCTTGTTCGATCTCCTTTACACGGCCGGTGGTATTAAGCTGGAAGCCGCCAATACCAAGATTGAAATCTCAAGATATAAGGGTGACAATGGTAAATCGGCGCCGCAGGAAAGGGTTGTGGCTTCTTTCCCGATTGATTCCTCGCTGATGATTGGAACTGATGCGCAGTCATTTCCGCTGGAACCGTATGATGTTGTTTTTGTAAGATCATTGCTGTCAAGCACATCTCCGGGCATGGTGAATATCTCCGGCGAAGTCACCTATCCCGGTGATTACCTCATGAATGACAAGGAGGAGAAACTGGTGGATGTCATTAACCGCGCCGGCGGCTTGTCGCAGTGGGCTAATGCCAATCAGGCAACACTGGTCCGTGCAGAAGGCGACCGTGGCATCATTTTCATGGAGCTGGAAAAAGCGATGAAAGATCCCGGAAGCGAATACAACTTTATTCTCCGGCCGGGTGATAAAATAAATATACCGACCACCAATGACCTGGTGAGTATTTCAGGAATGATTAACTACCCGTATGCTGATTCCATGGGCTTCTTAAATGCGCCTTATCATGAAGGACACCGGGCGAAGTTTTATATCAAACGTTACGGTTTAGGCTTTGCCGATGGAGCAAAGCGCGTACGCACCTATGTGATACAGCCTGGAGGTACCGTGGAAGATCCGCGTCGCTGGACGTTTATCCGTAAATACCCCAAGGTGGAAAAAGGTGCTTACATCGTAGTACCTTATATTCCTAATGTAGATCCTTTGGCTCCTCCACAGGCACCTGCCGAACCGTTTGATGTAAATCAGTTCATCGAAAGTGCAATGGTCAAAATAACAGGGCTGCTTACGTTGTATATATTAGTCACCAGAATCAATTTCTAAACAGAAAAAATCTTCTCGCCTTCATGGCCCAGGATAATTATAGAATACAACCCGCTTACCAGGACGATGAAGAAATTCATTTGGGGCCTCTTTGGACAGGCATCAAACAAACTTTCTTTTACCTGCTTCGCAAGTGGTACCTCATACTGACCTGGCTGTTGGTTTTTGGAGGGTTAGGACT
>JBGAWA010000157.1:0-4593 GCA_044227805.1 Chitinophagales bacterium
AACAGCGGTGAATGCAGGTATGGATTGCGTGGTCATTACATCCATGCATAAAAAAGAAGAATTTAAAAAATTCAGGAATGTGGTGGCGTTTATTGACGATTACGATAAATTTGAGTTACCACAAGAACAAGTTTCTTACTAAACCAGGAACACTGATATCCAGATAACGATGTTTAGCCTGAAAGAAAAAAATGCCATTGTCACCGGGGGTGGAAGTGGTATCGGAAAAGCGATCGCTGAAGTATTTGCCCGCCAGGGAGGTACCGTTCACCTCCTTGATCTCGATGAAAATGCCCTGGAGGTCGTTGAAAAAATCAATGCAGCCGGCGGCCATTCATTTTTTCATTCCTGTAATGTTGCACTCCAGTCGGAAGTAAAGAGCATCATTGATTCAATTGCTGCTGCAGGCAACGCTATCCACATTTTGGTCAATAATGCAGGCATTGCCCATGTAGGAACAGCAGAGACCACTGCAGAAGCAGATATAGATCGTTTATACAATGTAAATATCAAAGGCGTTTACAATTGCCTGCATGAAGTGATCCCTGTTATGAAAAAAACAGGTGGTGTTATTTTGAATATGGCATCTATCGCTTCCACTGTTGGCATCACGGACCGGTTTGCTTATTCCATGACAAAAGGAGCCGTGGTAGGAATGACACTCGCCACAGCAAGAGATTATATCAAATACAATATCCGCTGCAATTGCATCTCCCCTGCCCGGGTGCATACACCATTTGTAGATGGCTTCCTGGCAAAGAATTATCCCGGCAAAGAAAAAGAGATGTTTGAAAAATTATCCAAAGGGCAGCCTATCGGCAGAATGGCACAACCGGACGAGGTGGCCAATCTTGCCTTATACCTCTGCAGTGATGAGGCCTCATTCATCACCGGCTGCGATTACCCTATTGACGGTGGATTTATCAAACTGAACAATTAAACACACATATGAAACTGATCAGGCACGGAGAACTGAATAAAGAAAGACCCGGAATAGTGATTGATAATAGTAATTACGATCTTTCAGACTTTGGAGAAGACTATAATGAGCAATTTTTTGAAACAAACGGTTTGCAGCGTTTGGAAAAATTTCTTACCGCCAACAAAAGCAGTTTAAAAAAATTGCCGGCAGGTACCCGTATCGGCTCCCCTGTTGCAAGGCCTTCCAAGATCGTTTGCATTGGTCTTAACTATGCCGACCATGCCAAAGAGACGGGAGCTGCTATTCCTTCTGAGCCGGTCATATTTATGAAATCCACCACTGCCTTGTGTGGCCCGTATGATGATGTGATCATTCCGAAGAACTCTGTTAAGTCAGACTGGGAAGTAGAACTAGCTGTAGTGATCGGTAAAAAAGCCAGCTATGTGGAGCAAAGCTATGCTATGGACTATATCGCCGGCTATTGCCTGCACAATGATCTTAGCGAAAGAGAGTTTCAATTAGAAAGAAACGGCACATGGGACAAAGGAAAAGGCTGTGATACATTTGCCCCACTCGGCCCATGGTTAGTCACTAAAGATGAAGTGGCTGACCCGAATAATTTAAAATTATGGCTGACATTGAATAACAAAACCATGCAGAATGGCTGCACTTCCACTTTCATTTTTAATGTGGCACACGTTGTTTCGTATGTCAGTCATTTTATGACCTTACTGCCCGGCGATGTGATTTCAACCGGCACACCTCCTGGTGTCGGTTTAGGTATGAACCCACAGCTATATCTGAAACCGGGTGACGTAATGGAACTTGGTATTGATGGACTTGGCACTTCCAAACAAAAATGCGTCGTTTATGCTGCGCATTGACAGCCACCAGCATTTTTGGAAATTCGATCCTGTAAGAGATAGCTGGATCAATGATGATATGTCGGTGATACAAAAAGATTTTTTGCCTGCTGACCTGGATCCGCTTTTAAAGCAGAACGGGTTCGATGGATGTGTTACCGTTCAATCGGACCAGTCAGAAGCCGAAAATGAATTTCAGTTAAACAATGCAATTCAACATGATTTCATTAAAGGCGTGATTGGCTGGGTTGATCTGTGCTCACCACAAGTGGAGGAAAGATTGGCTTATTACAGCCAGTTCTCAAAAATGAAAGGATTCCGGCATGTGTTGCAGGGAGAGAAGAATAGGGCATTCATGCTTCAGCCTGTTTTTATGAACGGTATCCGTTTACTGAAGAAATATCATTTCACGTATGATATACTGATCTTTCCGGACCAGTTGAAACATACACTGGAGTTTGTAAAAGCATTTCCAGATCAGCCATTTGTCATTGATCACATTGCCAAGCCATATATCAAAGATAAAAAGACAGATGAATGGAGAAAGGATATGGAAGCAATAGCTGAACATGAAAATGTGCATTGCAAGATTTCCGGCATGGTGACGGAAGCTGACTGGAAACAATGGAAGAGTGAAGATTTCACGCCGTATATAGAAGCTGTGGTCAACGCATTTGGGGCAAACCGCATTATATATGGATCTGACTGGCCCGTATGCTTAGTGGCCGCTTCCTATGAAAAGATGCTGGGAATTGTACAGGATCATTTTGTATCGTTTACAAGCAATGAAAAAGAACTTTTCTTCGGCGGCAACGCTGTAAAATTTTACAACCTTAAATAACTGTATAATGAACCTGGGATTGAAAGATAAAGTCATCATCGTAACAGGCGGCGCCAAAGGGATCGGTGAAGGCATCACTAAAGTACTGGCTGCCGAATCAGCGATCGTTTTTATTGTTGGCAGAAACGAAGAAGACAATACAAAAACAGTAAAAGCTATCGAAGCATCAGGTGGCAAGGCGTTTGGCGTAAAAGCCGAATTGTCCATCCCGGCTGAATGCGAAGCTGCTGTAAAAACCGTAGCGGAAAAATTTGGCCGCATTGATGGCCTGGTGAATAATGCCGGCGTCAATGACGGCGTGGGTCTTGAAAATGGCAATTATGAAAAATTCATGAGCAGCCTGCATAAGAATCTAGTGCATTATTACCTGATGGCGCATTATGCATTACCTTACCTGAAAAAAAGTAAAGGCGCTATCGTCAATATCACTTCCAAAACGGCGGATACCGGGCAGGGAAATACTTCTGCGTATGCAGCATCCAATGGCGGAAGAAATGCTTTGACCAGGGAATGGGCGGTGGAACTACTGAAATACGGCATTCGTGTAAATGCAGTAGTGGTGGCCGAATGCTTTACACCCTTATATGCAAAATGGATAGAAACATTACCCTACCCGCAACAAAAAATGAAAGAGATCGAATCAAAAATCCCTCTTGGCAACAGGATGACCACTGCCGAAGAGATCGCCAATGCAGACGCTTTTCTGCTGAGTGACAGATCAAGTCATACCACTGGGCAGTTAGTCTATGTGGATGGCGGTTATGTTCACCTTGACAGAGCGCTGGCTAATGCTTAAATCACCATTATGGAATCACTTGTTTGTATCAAACCCGGGGAATTCGTTTATAAAACTGCCGATAAACCTGTACTGCAAAAAGATCATTCCATTCTTGAAATAAAACGTATCGGTGTTTGTGGCACTGATCTGCATGCCTTTGAAGGCACGCAACCGTATTTTGAATATCCACGGATATTAGGACATGAACTGGCGGCTATTATTCATAATACTGAAGATAGCAGCGGTTTTACCAAAGGCGAAGCAGTCAGCATCATCCCCTATTTTCATTGCGGACATTGCGTTGCCTGTATCAACGGCAAACCGAACTGCTGTGCGCAGATGCGGGTGTTCGGGGTACATATTGACGGAGGCATGAGAAATTATGTCACTGTTCCCAATTACGCCTTATTGAAAGGTGATGGAATGTCGTTCGAAGAGCTGGCTTTGATAGAACCGCTGGCTATAGGCGCACACAGTATTCAGCGGGCAGATGTAAAGAAAGAAGAGTTTGTTCTGGTAATCGGGGCCGGCCCTATCGGGCTTGGCATTATGGAGTTTGCACGAATAGCCGGAGGCAAAGTGATCGCAGCGGATGTTAATCCGCAACGTCTTTCATTTTGCAAAGAAAAATTAAAGGTGGAACATGTGATCAACGTTATCGCTGAGAATACTACAGAAAGATTGAAGGAAATAACCAGTGGTAATATGCCAACGGTGGTGATTGATGCCACCGGCAACCTGAAAGCGATCAATACCGCCTTTCAGTATATGGCTCATGGAGCAAGGTATGTACTGGTCGGTTTGCAAAAAGAAAATATCTCATTTAGTCATCCTGAGTTCCATAAAAGAGAAGCTACACTGATGAGCAGCCGTAATGCTGTAAGAAGCGATTTTGAGCATGTCATGAATAGCATGAGGAACGGACGGGTTAACCCGTCCACATATGTCACACATAAGTTATCCTTTAATACAGTAAAAGAGCAGTTCGCTTCGTTGCTTGACCCGGCCAATGGAGTGATCAAGGCTATGATAGATTTCTGACAGGATCAGACACGGGGCTTCCAGGGGATTTCTTCTGCCTTTAACAGGTAAGCGGTGTATCTGGCCAGTACAAACAGGTAATCACTCAGGCGATTGAGGTATTTGATGATGACAGCTTCCATTTCAAGGCTTTCCAGTTCGAGCCGTA
>JBGAWA010000158.1:0-1984 GCA_044227805.1 Chitinophagales bacterium
AACCAGAAAAAAAACAGGAAATCATCAACCCGTCTTACTCCCGATCTGTTCAACTCAAGCTGACCCCCTGCTTTCTGTTTCCGCCTCCTTTGAATTTGATGCTCATAGATATAATTGTTACTCCAATTCACCTATTCCTAAATTTGTCGGACAGTACTGAATTAAAATAGTTACTGATTTCACAACGGAAAGTGCGTTGCTTATGAAATTGTAAATTATTTTATGGCGACTGCATAAAAGAAATTTTACACTTCGGCTTTTATCTGTATTTCAATCATTAAAGCGCTTCCTGCAGCTTCCAAAATAGTTGTAATTTGCATGACTACACCGGAAATTCATGCACAGCTATTTCTTCTTATCAGGTAAAGCCCTTCTGAGATGTGTCCTTTTGTTGATCGTATGCTTTGTTTTTTTTAAGAGTGCCAGCGCAACACATAACCGGGCCGGCGAAATAGTCTACAGGCATCTCTCGGGCTTCACTTATGAAGCAACCATCATCACTTACACCAAGGAAAGTTCAGTGGCGGCCGACAGGGACAGCCTGGAGATTGTGTGGGGCGATGGAACGCGTGATACACTGCCGCGTACCAATGGCGGCGGTAATGGAGTGTACATTGGCAACGATATCAAATACAACGAATATACCGGTGTTCATACCTATCCGGGAATGGGCGCTTATGTATTATCCATGACGGATCCCAACCGCATTTCAGATATAATCAATATCAACGGAGGCAATTCGGTCAACGAACCTTTCTATATTGAAGACACACTGAAGATTCCTGATCCTCAGTTTTATGCGTTTAACAGTTCGCCTGTATTGTTAAATCCGCCCATCGACTTCGCCAACGCCTTTCAGCCCTTCATCCATAATCCGAATGCATATGACCCGGATGGAGACAGTCTTACCTTTGATTTTATTGTTCCGAGAAAAGGAGCGAGCCTTCCTGTTCAAAACTATGTTGATCCTGATCAGATTCCCGGAACACCGGTGGGACAATCCTTTAACATCAATCATGCGACCGGCGAGGTGATTTGGTCCACACCGATCTTTTGTGATATCTATAATTTTGCCATCCTCATCAGGGAATTCAGAAAGGGCATCTGCATCGGGACGATGGTGCGCGATATGGAGGTGATTGTAAATTGCACGAACAACAATCCTCCCGTGGTGGAGGAAGTTTTTGATACCTGTATCATCGCTGGCAGCAAGCTTGAACTGGAAGTTACGGCAACGGATCCTGATTTCGGTCAGCATGTTACCATGACGTCAAATGGCGGACCCTATGAGCTGTCCATCAGTCCTGCCACTTTTACGGCAGTGTCGGGTGAAGGGGAAGCTGTTGGGAATTTCAGCTGGAATACTACGTGCGATCATGTGAGAGGACCATTTTACCAGGTGATTTTTAAAGCGCAGGACAGCTACTCTATTCCTTTGGTTGATTTGAAAAACTGGCTCATTACGGTTGTAGCACCGCCGCCACAAAACGTACAGGCAGTGCCCAATGGAAATGATGTGCTCGTTAGCTGGGAAGATCCGTATTCCTGTGCCTCTACACCGCGCTTCATTGGGTTTTCAGTTTGGAGAAGGGAAGGCAGCAATCCTTTTACAGCCGGAAACTGCGATGTCGGATTGAACAACAAAGGTTATAGCAAAATAGCGGAGCACCTTCCCGGTTACCAGTTTTTGGATGTGAATGCTGACCGCGGGAAATTATATTGCTACCGAATCCTGGCGGAATTTGCAGACAAGACACCGGAACCTGCCGGATTCTATTATAACAATGTAGAAAGCCTGCCATCCGCGGAAGCCTGTGCGCAACTGCTGAAAGAAGTACCTGTCATTACCAATGTGAGTGTCACTGCCACGGGCAGTACCAATGGCACGATGTACATTGCATGGTCGAAGCCCAGCCCGCTTGACCTCGATACCTTACAAAATCCAGGGCCTTATAAATATGTTATCTGGCGTTCAACCGGTTTG
>JBGAWA010000158.1:2041-4585 GCA_044227805.1 Chitinophagales bacterium
TTCAGTGCGTTGAGTGATTCGATATATAATGATGGCGGATTGAATACACTCAACAATCCTTATTCTTACAAAATCGGATTTTATTCCAACAATAATTTCATAGGGGAAACGGAAATGGCTTCCAGTATTTTCCTGAATACTACCGGCACAGATAACACGGTCTTGCTGGACTGGTCGTTGCAGGTGCCATGGCAAAATTCGTATTACGTTGTTTACCGTAAGAATGCGGCCGGTGTTTTCGATTCAATTGGTGTAAGCACTTCTTTAAGTTACGCCGATGATTCATTGTCCAATGGCATTGAGCAGTGTTATTATGTGAAGAGTGTAGGCAGCTATTCTGCGCCGGGCTTTGTAGATCCTATCGTCAACCTGTCGCAGCGCGTGTGTGATGTGCCGGTTGATACCCTGGGACCCTGCGCGCCGGTACTTTCCATCAGTAATCTTTGCAATACCGATAATTTTTCGCTTACCGGCTTTTCCAACCTGTTGACTTGGAACAATCCCAATCACAGTTGTGCCGATGATGCGGTTTCCTTCCTGGTCTATTTTGCATCTTCCGCCGATCAGCCATTAGCCTTGCTGGCAACACTGAGCGATACATTTTACATTCACACGCAACAGGATGCCATATCCGGCTGTTACGCGGTGGCGGCAGTTGATTCCTATGCTAATGAAGGCCCGAAATCGAATGTGGTATGTGTTGAGAACTGCCCGGTATATGTATTGCCCAATGTGTTTACACCTAATGGCGATGAAAGGAATGATCTGTTTCATCCTTTCCTTCCCATTCGTTTTGTGGAGAAGATAGACATCAAAATTTTTGATCAATGGGGTGCCATGGTTTATCAAACCACTGACCCGTTTATCGGATGGGATGGCAGGGATATGAAATCCGGCAAGGATGTGGCAGCAGGTACCTACTACTATGTTTGTGATGTTTTCACCAGTGCTGAGGTGAAGGCATTACCGTCGCTGAGTGGTTATATTCATGTGTTCAGGTAGCATGGCTGGAATACAATTTTTTATTGGAGTGCACGCATATCTTTTTGTAAAACTTCCAACAGAAGTCCACACTCATACCACCTAACTATCAACTGAAAAATGTTTACGGGGATTATTGAAACTACCGGCCGGATCGTTGATCTGCAAAAGGAAGGAACGAATATTCATTTCTCAATGGAATCGGCGATAAGCGCGGAATTGACAATTGATCAGAGCGTATCGCATGACGGCGTTTGCCTGACGGTTACAGCGATGGAGGGTAACCGGCATGTGGTAACGGCCATTGAAGAAACACTGCAGCGGTCCAATCTGCAATTCCGAAAAAAAGGTGACGCGCTTAATCTCGAACGTTCCCTGCTGATGAATGGGAGGCTGGATGGGCATCTTGTACAGGGACATGTGGATGAAATGGTTGAGTGTACCGGCGTAGAGGAAAGAAATGGCAGCTGGCTATTCACTTTCCGCATCAAAGAAGCGAAAAGTCTGTTGCTGGTGGAAAAAGGTTCAGTAGCGATAAATGGCGTAAGCCTTACGGTGGTGAAGGCATCCAAAAAGAAGTTTTCGGTAGCGATCATTCCGTATACTTTCGAACATACTAACTTCCAGTCCATAAAAGCCGGCGATATGGCAAACATTGAATATGATATTATCGGTAAATATGTGGCAAGAATGATGAAACGGGACTGAAACTTCCCAAAATGCAGAGAGCAACCGGCCCGGTAATGAATGACGGGGAATGGCTTCGCACTACAACCGTTCGATTTCGCTACATTTGCGCCCGATAAAAACAAGATGGCAACAACAGCAAAATTCAGGCGACTGATTGAGAAAGTAAAGCAGAAAGCAAAAATTCAGCGTCGCAGTAATAAAAAGTTATTTGAGCGGTTTAAGACCGACAAACCTAAAGGCCTTGATAAAGCATTTAAGGCCGTGAACGATGAAGTGTTCGCGCATATCAATTGCCTTGAATGCGCCAATTGCTGCAAGATCGCTCAACCGGTATTTGAGAAGCAGGATGTTAAGCGTATTGCCAGGCATTTTAGTATGACGGAAGAAGCCTTCATCGGGAAATACCTGAAGGCTGATCCCGACTATGAATATTTCACCAAGAAGCTGCCATGCACTTTTTTGGGAGATGACAATAAATGCACAATTTATGAGGTGCGCCCGATGGGTTGCAGAACCTATCCACCCGCTAAACTTCGCTTATCGCCTGAACAACTTGATGTGATCTATGAAAATATCGGAATCTGTCCGGCAGTGAGCGAAATGGTTGATAAAATTAAGATCCAGTTTGGCGGAGGCCATCAATAATCGCCGCTTAAAGCACTGGTTAGTCAAATACATTCGCAGCGCTATATGCTTGTGCACATGCTTATGAAGTATTACTGCAAATATTTAACCCGGATTTTTCAGTGGAAAAATCCCGCTTCGCTGCGACTTAGAACTGCTAAGGGTTTGCTCAATCTGTCAAGAAAAGAAAATGTTTCACAAACCCTAAGCAGTTCTACGTCGGGGTTAAACCCGTTGCCGTCTTGAACT
>JBGAWA010000025.1:0-38511 GCA_044227805.1 Chitinophagales bacterium
AGCAACCGCAGCCGAATGACTGCTGTAAAAATCAACACAACAGCAAGCAGCCACATATGTACAGTAATGCTGTTTATCGGTAAAGCCGCTGGTTGCTGCACTTCTTTTGTCCGTGGCTGATCTTTTCTGGCCATACTCCTGAGTTGATGGCGACGAAGTTAGTACAGATACTATTCAAACAAGGTGTACGAAAATATTTTTATCCCACATTTTGCCATGCTGTTTGTGTCCTGAATATAGCCGGTAAAAGCCGGATACCGCAGTTACCGATGGCAGGATTTAACTTTGTTGAACCTTCCTTTTAAACTGGATATTTTAGACTTTTCCCTCAAAAATCTTATCCAGCAGTTTATTCAATTGTTTCACTTCCTTTTCCGGCAGGTTGTGCAATACACTTTCAATTTCGTGGTCGCGCTTCTTTATTTTTTCGAGTAACTCCACCCCTTTCCTCGTGATGGTAATGTCCACATGCCGCCGGTCGTCCTTGTTGAGCTTGCGTTCCACCAAATTCATTTTCCGCAGCCGTTCCACGATGCGGGACATATCGCTGTTCTTGTCTATCATCTTTTCCTTTAGCAGGTTGAGGTTCGCCGGCTGCGGGTGCTGTATTTTTAAAATGCGGAGTGCATAGAACTGCTGCCAGGTGATGCCGAAGACACCGAGATGCTGCTGGTAATAATATTCCATCCAGCGGCAGGTAAAAAAAATGCTGGCAATGGCCTTCTGATATTCATTCTTGTAGGAAGAGTTACCCAGCGCTTTTTCAATATTAGCCATGCCTCAGTTACTTTGGAGACAAATATATGTGATCACATTAAATGTTTAAACAAATAATTTTATTTTTGTTTTCGCAAATGAACAACTAAGTAATAACTTCGCCGCGCCAAGGGGCATCCTTGTACATAAGGATGCATCCGCCGGCAATTGCGGCGTTTTTTTTCTCAAAAAAAATATCACGTGAGTCAACGGAAAATCAGGAAGGTGGCGATACTGGGATCAGGCGTAATGGGCAGCCGTATTGCTTGTCACTTTGCCAACATCGGCGTACAGGTTTTACTGCTCGATATCGCACCAAAAGAACTGGCGCCGGAAGAACAAGCCAAAGGCCTTACCCTCTCGCATCCGGTTGTAAAAAACAGGATAGTGAACGCCGCCTTGCAAGCTACGCTGAAAGCGAAACCGGCACCGGTGTATACCACTGCCGCTGCCAAACTTATTACCACCGGAAATTTTACCGATAACATGCAGGACATCGCCGACTGCGACTGGATTATGGAAGTGGTGGTGGAAAACCTGGCGATTAAACAATCCATCTATGAGCAGGTAGAAAAATTCAGGACGAAAGGCACACTGGTCTCTTCCAACACCTCGAGCATTCCGATTCACCTGATGGCTGAAGGCCGCAGTGAAGATTTCCAGCAAAATTTCTGCGGTACACATTTCTTTAATCCTCCGCGCTATCTCCGCCTGCTGGAAATCATCCCTACACAAAAAACCAGCGGTGAGGTGGTTGACTTCTTATTGCAGTACGGCGAACTGTTTCTTGGAAAAGCAACCGTGCTGTGCAAGGATACGCCAGCCTTTATCGCTAACCGAATTGGAGTCTACGCCATCATGCAGATATTTCACCTGATGGAAAAGCTTGATATGACCGTTCAGGAAATAGACTCACTGACCGGGCCTGCCATCGGGCGGCCAAAGTCAGCCACCTTCAGAACGAGTGATGTGGTGGGACTTGATACCCTGGTGAAGGTGGCGCAGTTTGTTTATGAAGCATGTCCTGACGATGAAGCAAAGGAATTGTTCCGCATTCCTGCCTGGCTTGATCAAATGGTGAAGAATAACTGGCTGGGCGATAAATCTGGACAGGGATTTTTCAAAAAAGAAAAACGTGATGGAAAAACGGTGTATCCTTCGCTCAATATCAAAACACTGACCTATGAACTTGCGCCAAAGTCAAAATTTGCCACCATTGATCAATTGAAGCAGAACGATGACCTGCGGCAGAAAATGAAAATTGCCGTAAATGGAAAAGATAAAGCAGGAGATTTCTACCGGCACTTCTTTTACGGCATGCTGCAATATGTTTCCAACCGCATACCTGAAATCGCTGATGACATTTACAGGGTGGATGATGCCTTGAATGCTGGCTTTGGATGGGAATTAGGTCCTTTTGCCACCTGGGATGCCATGGGTGTTGAGTCAACCGTAAAAGCCATGGAAGCCAATGGGCAGAAGCCGGCAGCCTGGATTTATGATATGATAGCCAATGGTAACAGTTCCTTTTATAAAGTGGAAAATGGCAGTAAGAAATACTATGATTTGCAAACCGGCAGTTATAAAACCATTCCGGGAACAGCAGCTTTTGTGATCCTGGAAAATTATTCCAACAATATCGTCTGGAAAAACAGCGGGGCCAACCTCATTGATATTGGTGATGGTGTGTTGAACCTCGAATTCAGGACTAAAATGAATACCATCGGCAGTGAGGTCTTGCAAGCCATTCCGAAAGCGATTGAGATGGCCGAGCATAACTTCGCCGGGCTGGTCATCGGTAACCAGGGAGAGAATTTTTCTGCCGGCGCCAATCTGGCCATGATGCTGATGCTGGCGATCGAGCAGGATTTTGATGAATTGAACATGGCCTGCAAAATATTTCAGCAAACTTCCATGCGTATCCGCTATTCTTCCGTTCCGGTAGTGGTAGCACCACATCATCTTACCCTTGGCGGTGGCTGCGAATTTTGCCTGCATGCTGACAGCGTACAGGCGGCCGCAGAAACCTATATCGGGTTGGTGGAATTCGGAGTTGGAATTATTCCAGCCGGTGCAGGATCTAAAGAGATGACAGTGCGTGCCAGTGACGCCTACCGCGAAGGAGAGATTGAATTTCCCGAACTGCAAAAGCGATTCCTCAACATTGCCACGGCAAAAGTGGCCACGAGCGCATCGGAAGCGTTTGACATGGATATTTTCAGAAAAGGAACCGATAACATCAGCATCAACGAAAAAAGAGTGATTGCAGATGCCAAACAGAAAGTGCTGCAGCTGGCTATGGAAGGCTATACCATGCCCGCACCGCGAAATGATGTTTATGTGCTGGGGAGAAGCGCCTTGAGTGCATTCTATGCGGGCATTGTGGCAATGCAATATGGAAATTACGCTTCTGCGCATGACAGGCTGATTGCCGAAAAGCTGGCTTATGTAATGAGTGGCGGTGATCTTACATCGCCATCCTATGTGAGTGAGCAATACCTGCTTGATCTCGAACGCGAAGCATTTCTTTCACTGGCCACTACAAAAAAATCAATGGAGCGTATGCAGAGCATTTTAAATACGGGAAAGCCGCTGAGGAATTGATTAAGACAAGTATCGGATGGCAGAACCATGAAAACGATACATCTGTCAAATAATTTATGGTTGCTTTCCGTCAAAGAAATAGTTCAGGTGCATTGGAAGTAAAATGATACAATAGATTTTTTCCGCGTTTAGTCAAACACAGGTAAACTAGTAAGATGACCAATCAAGAAGCATATATCGTCTCCGGCCTTCGCACCGCCGTTGGCAAAGCAAAAAAGGGTGGTTTCAGATTTATGAGGCCAGACGACCTGGCCGTACAGGTAATTAAAAAACTCCTGTCGGATATTCCGCAGCTTGATCCAAAAAGAGTGGATGACCTGATTGTTGGCAATGCTGTGCCTGAAGCAGAACAGGGTTTACAGATTGCACGATGGATCGCGATCCAGGCTTTGCCGGTAAGCGTTCCTGCTGTCACCATTAACAGGTATTGCGCAAGCGGACTGGAAGCCATCGCCATGGCTACGGCAAAAATCAGGAGTGGAATGGCAGAATGTATTATCGCAGGCGGCGCGGAATCAATGTCACTGGTGCCGACAATGGGATGGAAAACCGTTCCTAATTATCATGTTGCTAAAGATCATGCTGAGTATTTCATCGGCATGGGACTTACCGCAGAAGAAGTAGCCATCGAATATAATATAACCCGTGAAGATGCCGACCTGTTTTCATATCAATCACATCAGAAAGCGGTAGCCGCCATCCATGCAGGTAAATTCAAAGGTGAAATTGTGCCGGTGACGGTGGAAGAGGTGACCATAGAAAACGGAAAGCGGAAGGTAAAAAACTGGATCGTTGATACTGATGAAGGCCCCCGCGCTGATACAACCTTGGAAGCATTGGCCAAACTTAAACCCGCTTTTAAAACAGGTGGCCAGGTTACTGCAGGCAACTCATCTCAAACTTCCGACGGCGCCTCTTTCGTCATCATCATGAGTGAAAAAATGGTGAATGAATTGGCGCTAAAACCTATTGCACGTTTAGTGAGCTGTGCATCCGCTGGTGTCAACCCGCGTATCATGGGAATCGGGCCGGTGGAAGCCATTCCCAAAGCATTGACTCAGGCAGGTTTGAAATTAGCTGACATTGATTTAATTGAACTCAACGAAGCATTTGCAGCACAATCATTAGCCGTAGTGCGTGCCCTAGGAATGGACCCGTTAACGGTAAACCCGAATGGGGGTGCTATTGCACTCGGGCATCCATTGGGTTGCAGTGGAACCAAACTTACCGTTCAGCTGATCAATGAATTGAATCGCAACCACAAAAAGTATGGAATCGTTTCGGCTTGTGTTGGTGGCGGACAGGGAATAGCCGGCGTTATAGAAGCAATTGCATGACGGATAAAAGGCAGATTAAACCATAAGAATCAATATTTTTCATTTAACCCAAAACAGCGTATTAAAATATGACAACAATGATTGAAGCTGACAAAACTCAGCAATTGAGATTCCCGATCGGACTGTTTGAATTCGGAAAAAGCTATTCGAAGGAAGACATTCAGCAAATGATCCGAAAAATTGATGAATACCCGGGCAAATTAAAAAGGATCATCACCGGTTTGTCAAAAGAACAACTTGAGGCAACATACCGTCAGGACGGATGGAACATTCGCCAGGTGATACATCATCTTGCTGATAGCCATATGAATGCCTTCATCCGTTTTAAGCTCGCCTTAACAGAAGAGGTGCCCACCATCAAACCCTATGATCCGCAGGCATGGTCACAACTGGAAGACAGTAAAAGCGCGGAACCGTCCCTTTCCTTCGACCTGCTTTTTAATCTGCACAAGCGCTGGGCGATCTTGTTAAAGTCGATGAATGACCAGGATTTTGAACGGGTGTTTTATCATCCGGAACATCAGATGAGCTATGAGCTGAAGGAAATTCTTGCCTTGTATGTCTGGCACGGCGAACACCATTACAATCATATCCTGAAGGCAAAAGAAAAGTTCAGCGCATCAAAACCAAAAACAAAAAAAGCTGCTGCCACTAAAAAAGTGGTTAACAAAAAAACCGCTAAAAAGGCAGAAAAACCAGAAATGAAAAAAGAGGTAAAGAAGTAACACAACTGATAAACATCCTTTCATGAATGCAGCAGATACAGGCTGGCTTCCGGCCATTCTTTATCGCTGCGTCCATGTTAAGTTTTCAGGCAACAGTTATTCACGGCCATTCTATTCATTAACCACCTAAAATAAAATCTCCATGTCAATTGAAACCATCATCAGAAATGTAACAGAGGAGGCGAATTCCTCGTAAGGGAAACTTCCGCAGACAATATTTTTGTGCCGGAAGAAATAAATGAAGAACAGAAGATGATGGTGCAGATGGCACGTGATTTTGTGGAACAGGAGTTATTTCCCAATGATGCACGCATTGAAAAGCAGGAACCCGGTGTTGCCGTTGAACTGATCAGGAAAGCGGGCGAACTGGGTTTGCTGGGCGCTTCTATTCCCGAAGAATACGGAGGCTATGGAAAGGATTTTATCACCTCCACTTTTCTTACCGCTGCATTGGGGGATGCCGGTTCGCTGGGTGTTTCCCTTTCGGCGCATACGGGCATCGGTACGCTCCCCATCCTCTACTTCGGCACGGAAGAACAAAAGAAAAAATACCTGCCACGCCTTGCTACAGGCGAATGGAAAGCAGCCTATTGTTTAACTGAACCGGGGTCAGGTTCCGATGCCCTGGCGGCAAAAACATCTGCGGTGCTCAGTGAAGACAAGAAATATTGGATCATCAATGGACAGAAGATGTGGATTACCAATGGTGGTTTTGCCGATCTGTTTATTGTATTTGCCAAGATTAACGGTGAGCAGTTTACCGGTTTCATTGTGGAAGGCGCAGCCCACGGATTATCCCGCGGTGATGAAGAGCAGAAGATGGGCATCAAAGGTTCTTCAACACGACAGATATTTTTCCAGGATGTGAAGATTCCGGTCGAAAATTTATTGGGTGAAGCGGGCAAAGGCCACCTTATTGCCTTCAACATTCTCAATATTGGCCGCTTGAAACTGGCTGCTGCCACTGTCGGCGGTGGAAAGAGAATATGCAATACCACCATTCAATATGCAACACAGCGTGAACAGTTCAAAAAACCGATCGCATCCTTTGGCGCCATCCAATACAAGATGGCGGAGCAGGCTATTCGATTGTTCGCTGTGGAATCAGCCATGTTCAGGGCTGCAAGTGATATTGAAAATAAAAAAATAGCACTACTGGAAGAAGGAAAGAAATATCATGAAGCGCTGATGGGCGCCGCTGAAGAATATGCCATCGAATGCGCATTGCTGAAAGTGATGGGATCTGAAATGATTGATTATTTGGTGGATGAAGCCGTACAGGTGCATGGTGGTATCGGTTTTTCTGAAGAGTATCTTCCCGCCCGCGCCTATCGTGATGCACGCATCAACCGCATCTTTGAAGGAACGAATGAAATTAACCGGTTGCTTTCCGTTGACATGTTGCTGAAACGCGCGTTAAAAGGAAAGATTGACCTGATGTCGCCGGCTATGGCTGTTCAAAAAGAACTGATGTCGGTACCGGATATGTCGGAAACAGAGGGTGATTATGCCTACGAAAAAAAGATGGTGAGCCACATGAAAAAAGCCACCCTTATGACTGCCGGTGCAGCCGTGCAAAAGCTGATGATGGCTTTGGAAAACGAACAGGAAATACTCATGAATGTTTCAGATATGCTGTCTGAAATTTATGCGAGTGAATCATTGTTATTGCGTATTGAAAAACTGCACAGGACAGGACATGATGTCATCCTGCACAATGATATACTCAGTGTTTATCTGCATGATTCCGTCAACCGCCTGGAAACAGCTGCTAAAAATGCATTGGAATCATTTGCGGAAGGCGATGAGCTGAAAATGATGCTGGTGGGATTAAAAAGGTTTACCAGGATGGAGCCTTTTAATTGTAAAAATGCCAGGCGGCGCATTGCAGAAAAACTTATTGCCGAAAACAGGTATTGTTTCTGAAGCTGCTTCCTCTTTTGATTCCCGCAGGCATTAAACCCGGATTTTTCAGTAGAAAAATCCCGCTTCGCTACGACTTAGCACTGCTAAGGGTTTGCTCCTTTTTTCAAGAAAAGAAAATGTTTCGCAAACCCTAAGCAGTGCTGCGTCGGGGTTAAACCCCATGCGTTTTTGAACTGCAAAATGTGGGTTAAATTTTAACGCCAAAGGAAACAGTAAACGATCTTCCATCAGATGGCCAGATTCCGGGATCGGGATAAAACGTGGGGCGTTTGGTAAAATACGACCGGTCAGCGAGGTTGGTGACATTAAACTTCAGATTGAAATTTTTATAGTAACAAGCTACATTCGCGTCCCAGATATGATATGACGGCACAATACCCAAGGTGCCACTGGCATTCGGTTTTTCGGTATTCAGCGGATCTGTGTACACTTCACTCACATAGCTGTGCATCAGCGAAGCGGAAAGATACCTGAACCGATAGGAAATGCCGGACCGTAGATTCCAGTCTGGCACCGTCTCCACTTTATTTCCGGTGATATCTGTATTCACACCACTCACCACCACATTGCCTTTTGTGTATCTCGCATGCATATATGCTGATGATGTAAACACTGACAAACCGCGAATCCATGACGGGAAATTACCTGCCATAAACGGACTGAATTCCGCATAAACTTCCAGTCCATAATTCATAGAATTACCGACATTGGTTTTAAAAAAATTAGTGGCGCCAGTGTCATCCACTTCCACCAGCGTACCAATCCTGTCGTTGTATTGTACGGCAAATACACTGATATCATAATTAAGCCATACCGAGATCTCGCCCCTCATTCCCAAATCCATATTGTAACCGGTTGCATCTTTCAGATCCGGATCAATCTGATCGAAGCTGGTGGCTGGAACAATATCCTTCAGAATCATGGGCCGGTATGCCTGCGACCATCCGCCATACACATTATTCATATTGTTAATCTTGTATTCTCCGCGTATGCCTGCCAATAGATAATTGTGCTCGATGGTTTGCGGCAGGTCGCTGTCTGAAATGTAAACGATCTTTCCTTTCAGATCAGATTGTCCCAGTTCCAATCGCAAACCGGGTGTAACAGAGAGATTCTTTGTTACCTGAAATAGGTTCTCAACATATAATCCATTCGTTATCGTAACATAATTGATGTCGCGTTTGAAGGCAGGATCCGAAACCACGGTAAGGTCATAATCAAACCCGGTAGTTCCGGTGCCCTGCTGCAAGCGGTGAAGGTTATTATGGATGAAACGGTAGCCTGCACTCAGTTTATTTTCCTGGCGGAAAAAATGATAGGGATGCATCAGCCTGATCTCCGTGCTGAAACTGTGAAAGTGATCAATGTCGACCTGGCGTGGATTATAGGAGCCAATCTTGGTATTAAAAGTATCCGGTGTTGTGGCAAGCCCCAGCCATTGAACACTGTTGCGGTCACCCAACACCGCCGAAGTAATCAGGTTCACCACCGACCGCGATTTAAGATTCCAGGTAAGATTCAAGCCGGGCGCATAGATAGCTGGGTTGTAATAATTGCGGCTGCGTACAGATTGACGCGGATTCTCATAAAACATCGAATCGTTGAGGGCACCTGGAAGCTTGTTGAGATAATTCATGTGACTTACCTCCGCTTT
Source organism: Chitinophagales bacterium (assembly GCA_044227805.1). Lineage (GTDB taxonomy): Bacteria > Bacteroidota > Bacteroidia > Chitinophagales > UBA10324 > JACCZZ01. Next base: position 9,003 of record JBGAWA010000025.1, read on the forward strand.
TATCAGCAAATTACTCAGTAGCGGATAATTGAATCCGACATGCCAGGCATCATAATAGTAATCCGCATTATCGCGGTAACCATCTGCCGAGCGATGATTGTAAAAACCATAGTACGACAGTTTACCTGCTTTGCCACCCGCTTCACTGAATGTACTGATGAAATTATAGGAACCGCGTGATACCTGCGTATGAAAAGAAAATGGCTTTGTTGTATCAGCTTCATGTAACCGGTAATTGAGCATGCCACCAAACTGTGCACCGTATTGCAAGGCGGAAGAACCTCTGATCAGTTCCACTTTTTCCACCGCTTCCATGGGCGGATTATAGTGATTGGCAGGATAACCATAGAGATCAGAGTTAATCATGATATCATTCTGACGGATATTAAACTCCCAGCTTCTGTGCGGGTCAAGTCCGCGCGTGGATACATTGACAGCATTGCCTGAGCCGTCATATTCATAAACAAATACGCCCGGTACTTTGGCAAATACCGATCGCGCATAATTTTGCGCGACATTCAAATCCGTATTCTTTAGTACTATCACTTCATTCTTGATGCCGGCCACCAGGTAAGTCCCCTTTACTTCATCTAAACGCTGCATGGTTGTGTTATCACGGTAGGCTTCCACAATTACATCGGAAAGTAGTGTTGGATTTACAGGAAGAACAAAGTCCTGTATTACTGATTTTCCGTCTGATACCACTACCACTTCTGTCACCGATTCATATCCTATTATGGAGGCTTTCAACTCATATCTTCCCGGTGAAATGTTTTTAATCTGATACAATCCATTCTCGTTGGTGTAAGCGCCTTTGCCATTATCAATGATCCCGACAAAAACATTAAGCAATGGGTTACCCTGATCGTCTCTCACAGCGCCTGTTATTCTATTCGAGGTGTTCTGCGCCAAGGAAGGAAGGGTAGTGCAAAGAAACACGATTACCAATAACACTGTTAAAACTTGTAGTGCTGTTTTCATCCATTGCAATTTATCAGATGTAAAGTTAAACGGCTGTTCTTCTTTTCAATTGGTGGATTATTGCATTAATAAATTATTAACAGAAGTAAGTCGCAGTCATTGCATGCTTTAATCCGATGTTCATCGGCTGCAAATCCGATCATCGCGCACAAAAAACTCTTGCGCGACAGTTACTCTTTAAACAAAATCTAAATAATTGTTAACGGAAACCCAACCCTGCTTCCTCGCATCATTTCTTAGATATCTTTGGCCGAGTTAAAAAAATATGCAAATGCTTCAACACAACAACCACAATTTTTTTTACCGGATTCTTTTGCTGGGAGTATTATCGGGATGTTTCCAATATACACAGGCACAAACACCCAGCGATGCCGTAATGATGGATAAAGGTTTGATATGTTTTGATCTATCCTACAGCCACGATGCATGGCATGAATACTGGGAAGGCACGAAGAAAAGGGAGAATGGAAATATCGGAACACTTACCCGGCATACCATCACTCCCATGTTCGACCTGGGCATCACCGACCGTATCAATGTAATGGGTGGGGTTGCTTATGTGCTGACACGCCCGAGCGCAGGGCAGATTGAAGGAACAGAAGGATTTCAGAATTTAAGTCTTGCTGTAAAGGTTTCCGCATTCAATGCGGAACTCGGTCCGGGGCAATTGCATGCACTGGCAACTATTGGTTTCACTACACCGGTCAGCAATTATGTTCCTGACTATGCCTATAGTATTGGCCTGGGTTGTACGGAAGGCTCTTTACGTCCTATTGTTCAGTATAAACTGAAGAAAGGATTTTATGCCAGGTTACAGGGTGCTTACAATCTTCGTGGAAATTGCACCTTGCCACGCGATTACTATTACACCACACAAGCCTACTTTAGCGATGAAGTAGAGATGCCAGATGCCATTGATTATTCCGCAACCATCGGTTACCAAACCGCTGATGAAGGATTCAAAGCTGAAATTTTTTATGGCGGATTCAATACGCTCGGTGGTTTCGATATCAGAGTACAGGACATGGGATTTCCATCCAATGAAATGGATTACACCAATTTAGGTGCTATTGTGCATTACTATCCTTCTTTTGTAAAAGGGTTAGGCGTGCATCTTTCCGGCAGCTATGTATTAACTGGACGCAACGTGGGACAATCCACGACCATTGGTGGTGGATTGAGTTATTTCTTTGCGCTCTGGAACAAAGGCAAAAATTAATTGATTCTTAAAAATAAACGACACCACAATCTGAATTCATATGAACAAGAACTTCCTGCCAATCAGCATCTTCATCATCAGCCTGACGGTTTTCCTGCAAGCATGCAACAAGGATATTCCGACCGGGATGAATATGCAGCCATACACTTTTAAATCACTGGATGAAAATGGTGGTGACTGGAAACCAGTATTACTGAGCAGCGGAAGTGAGCTGACCGTATCCGCGCCTGCTGACGTTACTTCTGCTGCCTACCAGCAAGAGTTGTCAGATCTGAAAACTACCATAAGCCAACTTACGGATGATCAAAAGGCGACGGTTGAATACTGGGGTACCAATTCACTCATTCGCTGGAACGAAATTGCCAGCGAACTGGCTGCCAAGTACAATATGCCGCCCACACCCAATCCAGATGGAACCTATTCAACGCCGGACCCGGCCAATCCGGGCAAGTATCCTTATTTTCCATTTGCGCATCCACAATATACCTGTCGCATGTTTGCTTATTGGGGTGCTGCGCAATATGATGCGCTGATTTCCGTGTGGCATGAGAAATACACTTTTAACCGTGTTGCTCCTTACAAAGCTGATGCATCCATTTCCACTTTATTGCCGAAAAATGAATTGCCGGGCTATCCTTCTGAGGATGCAGCGATTGCCGCTGTTTCTGAAGTGATACTTTCCGCCATGTTTCCCCTCGAGAAGGACTACATCATTTCAAAATCAACAGAACTCAAAAACGCACGCATGTGGGCAGGGATGAACGTGGCAAGTGATATTGCAGCCGGTGATTCACTTGGAAGAGCTGTGGCAGCAAAATTTATTGATCGTGCCAAAACCGATGGAATGAAAAATGCGCAAACGCCAAAACCCATTTCTGATTCGATCAAGAACGCTGCGATCGCCACCTATGGATGGTCGTGGAAAAATCTTGAGACGCCAGAGCGCCCTGTCGGGTTGACGCCACTGTTCAGCAAAGTAAAGCCATGGTTTATTCCCAGTGTGGAAGCGCTGCGTCCTGCTGCTCCTCCTGCACCGGGCTCCGCCGCATTTATCACTGCAACAAATGAGTTGAAAGATTATATGAAGAACCTCACCAAGGACGAAGCTGACATTGCTTATTTCTGGGCAGACGGTCCTGGTACGTATACTCCACCGGGACACTGGAACCGGTTTGCGAAGGAATACATTGTGCAGGATCAGCTCAATCCATTGCGCACAGCCCGTGTTTATGCTTATCTCAATATGGCGATGGAAGATGCGGGCATCAGTTGCTGGGACACTAAATATCATTATCACTATCCCAGACCTGCCGGTGCGGATGAGTCTATCAAAACCATCATCGGTATTCCTAGTTTCCCGTCTTATACGTCCGGACACTCCACTTTCTCCGGTGCGGCTTGCAGCGTACTCACCTATTTTTTCCCTGAAGGCTCAGCACAGTTTCAGCAATGGGCAACAGATGCTTCCAATTCACGCATCTATGCACGCATCCATTACCGGTTTGATTGTGAAGTGGGATTGAGCACAGGTATTACCATCGGCAATTATGCCGTAGATGCCGCTAAGGCGGATGGGGCTAACTAAATCATCGAATAGTTATACATTAATCAGGCAGCGGAGAATAGTCCGCTGCTTTTTTTTATCCTGCCCCTTTCAACCCGGATTTTTCAGTGGAAAAATCCCGCTTCGCTGCGACTTAGAACTGCTAAGGGTTTGCTCATTTTGTCAAGAAAAGAATAAGTTTCACAAACCCTAAGCAGTTCTACGTCGGGGTTAAACCCGTTGCCGTTTTGAACTGCAAATAGTAGGTTCAAATGAAAAATCTGCGGATCTGCTCATTAGTTTGTATCATGTAACACAAAATTTTTATGGTATGGCGAAAAACAGGAACCCCGTTTTTGCGGAGAAAGCGATCGCCATGTACAACTCAATTGATCTCCACCTTCCCGATGTTCCCGGAACCGAAGTACTCAATCCCTACAGAGACAAAAAAGTAATGGCTTATGTGCAACAGTTTTTCAGGAAATATTACAATGATCATTCAAAACGAACTTTCATCTTCGGCATCAATCCTGGCAGGTTTGGCAGCGGTGCCACCGGCATTTCTTTTACGGATCCTGTTGCATTGAGGGAATATTGTGCTATTGAAAATGACCTTGGCAACAAACGGGAGTTATCAAGTGAATTTATCTATTCGGTAATAGCAGCCTATGGTGGTGCAGCAAAATTCTACCGCCAGTTTTTTGTTACGGCAACCTGCCCGCTGGGCTTTGTGAAGGGAAACAAAAACTATAATTACTACGATGATAAAATGCTGCAGGATGCCGTAACGCCATTCATCCGGCAAACCTGGCAGCAACAACTTCAACTTGGCGCACAACCCAACGTTGCCATTTGTATTGGTTCAGGCAAGAATTTGAAAATGTTGGAAAAATTGAATCGTGAGTTTCCATTTTTTGAAAACATTATTTCACTCGAACATCCGAGATTCATAATGCAATACAGAAGAAAGAAGCTGAACGAATACAGGAACATGTACTTACAGGTTTTGCTGGCAAATAGCTAGGTACCGCGCAACCTCTTTCAGGGTTTTCCTCTCACCTCCATCACCAGGTCATCCGCTTCCACCAGCGTCTTTTCCGCCAGCACAATTTTAACAACGGTGCCATCCTTCGTGGCCGTCACACTGGTTTCCATCTTCATCGCCTCAATCACAAACAACGGCTGATTCTTCTTTACCTTATCTCCTTCTTTCACAAACAGTTTCGACAGCAATCCCTGCAAGGGGGCACCAATATGATTTTCACCGGTTGCTTTCTGATGTGTCTGCTTCTTGACCAGCGATTTTTTATCCAACATTTCTACGGTACGGGTTTGTCCGTTCAGCCTGAAATACACTGTGCGGTACCCGCTTTCATCCGCATCACCCACATACAACAAACGGATCATAAGGGTTTTACCGCGTCCGATTTCAACTAATATTTCCTCATTACTTTTTAACCCGTAAAAGAAAGCAGGTGTTGGAATGGTACTCACATCACCATATTGCCGGTGATGGTGGTAGTACTCTTCAAATACTTTTGGATAAAATTTATAAGAAAGGAAATCAAGCATTGTTTGATTCGTATCAAACTGATTTTGAAATGCACTGAATTCGCTTTCAATATCAATTGGCTTCAGGTGCGCATTAGGCAAATCTGTAAACGGAACTTCGTCCTTAAGCACCAGTTGCTGTAGCACCTTCGGAAATCCGCCAAAGGGTTGTCCGATTTCTCCTTTAAAAAAACCCTTCACCGATTCGGGAAATGAAAGCGTTCCGCCTTTTGCCAGCACATCTTCCTTTGTCAGCTTATTCGAGATCATGAACATGGCCATGTCACCCACCACTTTGGAAGAAGGGGTCACTTTCACAATATCACCGAACAATTCATTCACATCTTCATACGCCTTTTTGATTTCATCCATCCTGTCCGCTAAACCCAATCCGATGGCCTGTGGCTTCAGGTTGGAATATTGACCTCCCGGAATTTCGTGGTGATACACCTCTGCTGTTCCAGCCATCAGCCCGCTTTCAAATGGATAGTAATATTCGCGCACATTCTCCCAGTAGTTGGAAAACCTGTTGAGGGAATCAATATCTATTTTCAGCTCGCGTTCCTGTCCGCGCATCATCTCCGCAATGGAATTAAAATTCGGCTGCGAGGTAAGACCAGACAATGAACTCATGGCCACATCTATCACATCAACACCGGCTTCAATGGCCTTCAAATACGTGGCGGATTGTATGCCTGCCGTATCATGCGTATGCAGGTGAATAGGAATGCTGACTGCTTTTTTCAATTCAGTAATCAGCTGCGCCGCCGCATACGGCTTCAGTAGGCCCGTCATGTCTTTGATACCGAGCAGGTGAGCACCCATGTCTTCAAGCTCACGGGCGAGATCGAGATAATATGCCAACGTATATTTTTTCCTGGAGGGGTCCGCAATATCACCGGTATAGCAGATGCAGGCTTCCGCCAGGCCGCCTGTCCTTTCCCGCACGGCATTGATACTCACTTTCATGCTCTTCGTCCAGTTGAGCGAGTCGAAGATCCTGAAAATGTCCACGCCGTTTTTCCATGACTCTTCAATAAACTTTTCAACCAGGTTATCCGGATAGGCAGAGTAACCGATGGCGTTGTTACCACGGATAAGCATCTGAAACAGGATATTCGGAATAGCCTCCCGAAGGAGGCGGAGCCGTTCCCACGGGCTTTCATGGAGGAATCGTAAAGCGACATCAAACGTGGCACCTCCCCACACTTCCATCGAAAAAATTTCAGGATGATGATGGGCAAAACTTTCTGCCACTGCCAGCATATCGCGGGTCCGCACACGTGTAGCCAATAATGACTGGTGAGCATCACGAAAAGTAGTATCCGTATAATGGATTTGCTTTTCGGCTTTCAGCCAATGGCAAAACTTCTCAGGGCCCCATTCCGTGAGCCGTTGCTTCGTACCGGGAAGGATTTTTTCAAAATGATTGAAATCAGGCACCTTTGGTTTTTGAAAAACCTTGCTATGATCAACGGTGGTCACGTCAGGATTCCCGTTCACCACAATGTTGGCGAGATACCGTAAAACTTTTGTGCCTCGATCCTGCTTCTGGGAAACTCTTGCCAGGTCAGGGTACAACTCAATAAATTTTACGGTAGCCTTGCCTTGAATGAAGACGGGATGCATGATTACCTTTTCAAGAAACGGTATATTGGTTTTTACACCGCGTATCCTGAATTCAGTAAGCGTTCGGTGCATGCGGCCCGCAGCGGCATTGAGTGTGCGTCCGTGTGCGGTAATTTTAGCAAGCATGGAATCAAAGAAAGGCGACACCTTAACACCCTGGTAAGAACTGCCCTCATCGATTCGTATTCCATGCCCGCCGGCATTGCGATATGCAATGATCGTCCCGTAGTCGGGTTTGAAATTATTAGCGGGATCCTCAGTGGTGATGCGACATTGAATGGCATAACCGTAACAATGAATCACCTCTTGTGAAGGAATATCGATCTCAGGAGAATGGAGCGCTTTGCCATCGGCAATCAGTATCTGGCTCCGGACAATGTCAATGCCTGTCACTTCTTCCGTAACGGTATGCTCCACCTGAATACGGGGATTTACCTCAATGAAGAAGATATTTTCATCCCTGTCAACAAGGAATTCCGCAGTACCTGCATTGTTATAGGCTACCTTATGCGCAAGCTGCAAAGCATAAGCAAACAACTTTTCACGGGTTTCCTGCCGCAGCGAAGTGGAGGGTGCTACCTCCACAACTTTTTGAAAGCGGCGTTGCACACTGCAATCGCGCTCAAAGAGGTGTACGATATTTCCATATTCATCACCCAGCAACTGCACCTCAATGTGCTTGGGGTCCTCCACAAATTTTTCGATGAATATGGTGTCATCTCCAAAAGCATTACCCGCTTCACGCCGAGCTTCAGCAAATGCCTTATCAAGATCGGCGGCTTTATATAATACACGCATGCCTCTGCCTCCACCGCCGGCACTTGCTTTCAATATCACCGGAAACCCAATGCGTTTCGCTTCTTTCATTGCAACGGTTGCATCAGTCAATGGATCTTTATTGTCTTCAATGACCGGAACACCGCACGATCGCGCAACATTTTTTGATGCCACCTTATCACCTAACTGCTCCATCACTTCAGGCCGTGGCCCGATGAAAATGATGCCCACCTCGCCGCAGCGCCTGGCAAATCGCACATTTTCTGACAGGAAGCCATAACCTGGATGAATGGCATCTGCTCCGTTTATTTTAGCAATACGCAGTATCTCATCAATATCCAGATAGGGCTTTAGCGGCTCATCGTCGGCACCAATCTGGTAGGCTTCATCAGCCTTGTACCTATGCAGTGAATAGCGGTCTTCATAGGTATAAACCGCAATCGTCCGGATACCAAGTTCAGAGGCAGCACGAAGTGCCCTGATGGCAATCTCACCACGGTTGGCAACAAGAAGCTTTTTTATTTTTTGCATGAAGTGAAAATAAGCAGGATGGAATGAAAAGATGAATACGGCACTAAGTTACGCGCCACCTTTTTACTGAACAATGAATAAATCACAATGAGATATAATTTATTCTTGCTTTGATTCAACCCTTACTACTTCCGCAACAGGGCTGAACAGGTACTTTTTTTTCGTCCTTATTTCAACACAGAGATATCGCTTTCTCAGTTTGGTTCCTTTCCTGAACAACCTTCCTCCACCATCAAGAAAGAGTCCGTCTTCTTCCAGGTCTTCCAGGTGAAAGACCGGCTGCCTGTTATATTTATTCAGCACTTTTATTAAAACCGGATCCACACAATGTGTAGCAGAAGGGTTGATGAAATAGTTTTTTAGGGCCATATGAACATCTGCCGGAAAAATCCTGCGCCCGGTAAACTGATCCATCAGTGATTTGAATTCAATCTTCCATTCCTTGCCATGTGATGACACTGCATGACGGTATTTTTCCCAGGTGGTGAGATGCGCCACTTCATGCACGAATGTGACCAGGAAAGCGTATTGATTCAGGTCACCATTCACGGATATACGATGACCTTTGCCGCCCCGTGGCCATTGATAATTGCCAAGTATCGAACTTCGCTTGCGCGTGATCGTTAAAAATATCCGGTAATCCACAATCCATTGTACTGCAATATCCACCGCTTCAGCAGGCAGAAATGGTCTGAGTTGATCCGAAAGATTGCGAGGTGTTGTCATGATGTATGGCTGCGCAAATGTCGCAACCATCAACAAAAAGGCAAATTATTTCGTGGATAAGAAGATACAATGCCAGGACTGTCGTCAGCCGCACCAGCAGCAGGCATCTTTACTTTTTCGGTCCTGTCTTTTTGTTTTGTGCTATCAGCAACTCGCGCACTTCAAATACAGTGAAGAAGATATAAAACAGGAAGAAAGGAACAATGAAAACAGGATCTTCAGGTTTGGTAATCAGCATATAAACAATGATCAGCATCACACTCAACATCAGCTTCAGTAAGACGATGCCATTGACACTGGCCACAAATCCATAACTGCTTTTTTCGAGTCCCTTCAGGCCGATGTAAAGTGATATCGTGGTCACCAAAAAAAAGAAAACCAATGCAATCCAGGTGAAGACCTGAAAAGGCAGCATGGACGGAATCCAAATTAGGCCAAAGGCCGCGAGCAGCGCGACTGCGACCGAAAAAACAACCAGCTTGAAAAAGACTAACCTGAACATTATTTCTTATCGTTCATCAGCTCTTTATAAATAATATAGAGTGCCAGCAAGACTGACCCGAAGGAACAAACAACTTTAAATACCGGAAAAGTAAATCCTGTCAGATTATCAAGGTAATACCCTGCAATAAATCCGAGCACAATACAGGCAATAATCTGGTAAGAAATGGAGATATATTTCAAAGGCAGTAATCAGACTGCTTTTGATTCCTTCTGGAGTTGCTGTGAAACAGGTTTTTCAGCCGGTTTCATCTCTTTAACACCCATTTTGCAGGAACCTGTAAAACGTGCGCCTGCTTCCACGACCAGCTTGCCGGTAACGATATCTCCTTCAAGGTAACCGGTGGATTTCAGGAAGAGCAAGTCACTTACTTCCACCTTGCCGAAAACTTTGCCGGAAATATCCGCGTTGTCACAAATCATATCACCATCCACGATACCGGTGGCGCCAATAACCACCTTGGATTTGGAGGTAAGGGTGCCTTTCATTTTTCCGTCAACACGGATGTCATTGTCTGATTTAATTTCACCGTCAATCTGTGTTCCTGCTCCAATAATATTTACAGCAGATTGGTTAGTTGACGGGCCGGAGGCGATTGGTTTTGTGGGGAAATTTTCCTTCGTGTTGAACATAGCAATTAAATTTTGCATGGTAAAAAAAACGCGTCACTATTTGAAAACAAGGTAATCCTCCGGATTCAATGGTAATCCTTTGTACCAGAGTTCAAAGTGAAGGTGAGGACCACTGCTAAGCTCGCCGGTGTTGCCGATAATCGCAATCACATCACCTGCCTTAACATAGTTACCTTCTTCCTTTAACAGTACCGAATTGTGTTTGTACAAAGATATTAAATTATCATTATGCTGTATGGCCATCACATAGCCTGTTTCTGCTGTCCAGTTCGCAAAGATAACAATGCCATCCAGTGTGGCTTTTATCGGTTCATTTTCCGGTGCCACTATGTCAACTCCAAAATGCTGTTCGCTCCCATTAAAAGGTTCTGTAATATATCCTTTCAGGGGTGTAAAAAAGTGAAAACCTCTCACGGCCGAAGATTTGCCTGCCAGGGAGGCGGTCTTTGAAACGGAGAAACGCTGTTCTTCTTCCAGGTCTTTTCGCAGGTTACGTTCTGATGGTGAAACCTTGTCAAGGTCAATAGAGTCGTAGACGGGTGGCTGCGCAGGGGTTGATTCCTTATCTACCTGTTCGGCACCTAACTCTCCGCTGATAACCCGCTTAATATTTTGAAGGAAAAGGTTATTGGCTTCCAGCACCCTTTCCATAGAATCGCTACGGAGCTTCAGTTCCATCACATCCCGCCGCATATTCACATCAGCATAGCCGGGAATGTATTCTCGCAAAGGTGTGTACACGATGGCCGAAACAGTGACCAGCACCAGGATCACGAGAATAGTGCTGACCAACACATAGACATTCATCCGGGTGAGCTGAAAAGAGGAAACTTCCTCAAACGTCTCATCATTCAATAATACCAACCGGTATTTATCGGTGAGACGAGTCATCCAGGACTTCTTTTTCTTAATATCAACCGGTTCCTCTGACATAGTAAAAACAGGTGCAAAGATGACACAAACAAAGGGTTTGAGGAAACTTTCTTTCACCGGGAATTAACATCAGGACATGGATTTTGCTTAGAGATGAAAGACCCGGTAGGTGCAGCTGGATGCAATTGCATGGCTGCAGCAGCTACCTGATCATCCATCCTTATCTTGCGCCATTCAAGAGCCTGGTAAGGCATTGTCATATGCTCCATAAATTATTAAAAATCATTTTCGGCTAACTCATTAAGTTTGCTTTTTTTATGAATAAACGTCTCAATATCCTATTATTTACCATGGGCATCCTGCTGCTAATCATTCCCGAGGCAGTCGTTTTTTATCTCATCATGCCTGTGCCCACCAGTCAGCATTCGGACCAGATGATATTGAGTCATTTTCTCTACCAGAAACTATGGTATGCCAGGATCATTGGCTTTATATGCGTAATGCCATGGCTGATTCATATATGGAAAAAGGGTAAGCTGAAATCTATCGTAGCAGTGACCGGAATCGTGGCGGTTGCTGGCTTGATAGTTTATCTGTTAGGGTTTCGTTATATGCCGGAAAATGTATTTCAAGAACCGAAATCATTGGTGTTCGCTCCGCCTTCCGGCAACACCATCCCCCTTAACAATTATGTGCTTGGCATAATGATTAATGATGAAGCCAAAGCATACCCTTTAAAATTTGTGGGCTATCATCATAAAATACAGGATATGGTGGGAGGCGTACCTGTCATGGTCACTTATTGTACCATGTGCCGAACCGGAATGGTGTATGACCCTGTGATCAATGGAAAAAGGGAAAGGTTCCGGCTTGTGGGAGCAGCGTTTAACAATGCTGTTATAGAAGATGAAACTACAGAATCGTGGTGGTACCAGTCAACCGGTATCGCCGGCGCCGGTCCACTGAAAGGTACTTCCCTTAAGACAATACCCTTTGAGCAAATGACGCTCGAAACCTGGATCAGCGAGCATCCGAATACTTTAATCATGCAACCCGACCCTTCCTTTGCAGCACAATACGCGAAGCTGAAGAACTATGACATCAATGTGCCGGCTGCTAATACTGACCCGACCAGGAATAAAACCTTTTTACCCAATAGCTGGGTAATTGGGGTGATAGTTGGTGACAGCTCAAAAGCATTTCTATGGAATGAACTTACCAATAAAAGAGTGATCAATACAAAAATCAATGATCAGCCTGTGGTCATCCTACTAGAGCAAGACGGCTATTCCTTTCATGCCTTTAAGAGTCAAATAGATAATAATGCCCTATCGTTTGTGCTGTTAAACGACAGCATCATCACCGATCAGCAAACGAAATCCATCTGGAACCGGAAAGGTGAATGTTCAGGCGGCTATTTTGCAGGTAAAAAATTATTACCTGTCAGTGCTTACCAAACATATTATCATTCCTGGGAAAGATTCTATGGTAACGATCACAAAAAGGAACCCTATTCAATCCGCCACAATAAGTTTTTTAATAGTCCATCCTTGAATCAGCACTAACCTCCATTACTTAGGGTGTTGGTTCAAAAAAACACAGCTATCTTTTCAAGGGAAAACACTTTCAAAACAGCCATCACCATTGCCAGCCATGAAGCTGATTTTAAACAGCATTTATTTTAAAATCGGAGTGCTGGCAGCAGCAACGGTCATCTGTGCCCTGCCACTTTTTGTGAAGATAGGTGCTCCTCCCATCTACATGTGGGATGAAGCAACCTATGCAAACAACGCGCTTGACATGTATCTGTCAAACGATGCCGTGGTAGTGCGCATGGAAGGACAACCCGACCTATACAATACCAAGCCGCCATTTGTACTCTGGATGCAGACGATCAGCCTGCATTTATTCGGATGGAATGAGTTGGCGATACGGATGCCATCAGCCATTTTTGCCACCCTCACCCTGTGCCTGCTGATGTGGTTTGGCGTAGTGGTGCTGGAAAGTGTGTTGGTTGCGGTGGTTGCTATGTTTACGCTGGCCGGGACGAATGGTTTTGTGGCGATCCACGTTTCCCGAAGCGGCGACCTCGATGCCACCCTTGTATGGTGGATTACCCTTTACACCCTGATTTTTCTTAAATTTTTGCTGAAGCCGGGCAAACCAGGTTTGCATTTTTTTCTTATTGCGGTGGGATTATCAGGTGCATTTCTCACCAAAGGCATTGCAGGATGGTTTTTTCTGCCCTGGATGGTGGCGGTATCTCTGCTGCATGGAAGCTTTCTAAAATTACTAAGACAAAAGGAAGTCTATTGGGCCGGTACATCGGTGCTGGCTGTCGCCGCCGGCTATTATCTCCTGCGCGAAAATATGGCTCCCGGGTATTGGTCAGTTGTATATCACTCAGAAATATTACGATTCAATAACTCCGTCATGAGCTGGCATGTACAGCCATTTAGTTTTTATTTCCAGAATATGTTGCAGGAAAGATTTACACCTTTCATCTTCCTGCTCCCGTTTACCTTGCTGGTCTTTTTGCTGGATCGCGACAGGGCTATCAGGCATTGTCTTCTATACCTGTGGATTTTATGCCTGGGCTTTTTTTTGCTCATCTCCTATCCTGCCGATAAGTTGGAATGGTACGATGCTCCCCTGTATCCATTGCTGAGCCTGATCATTGCCATTTTCTGCAGGAGCATGAGCAGATTGGCTATTCAAATTCCGTTTTTGAAAACAAATCAGATGCTTACAGGAAGCCTTATAGCGTTACTGCTGCTTGTGTTTTTTGCCTTCCCATATCGCAATGTCATGAAAAGGGTGATGCAGGACGATAATATTACCTATCCCTGGGACCATACCCAATTGGACGAATTCAGAATCACAGGCGCTTTTATGAAATTTTTGAAAGAAAATAATCCGGAGCTGAAGGCCTATACTATCCTAAAATCACCTCCGGCAAACCCTGAACATGAAGACCAGCTCAAATTCTATAAGCGCATTTATGAAGAGAAGGATCAGTTCGACATCATTCTTAAAAATCAGGTTCAGGACTTAAAACCAGGGGAACTGGTGTTAACCTGCGAAAAACCAATGATGGACTCCATTCAGGTGCATTGGACAACTGCTTCCGTTCAGACATGGAAAGGCTGCCGCTTAGATAGCATAGAAACGTCAAAAAGCAAGAGTTATCCTTCTTCACCGGACTTCCAATAACCTGGTTGGAAATTCGTTACGAATCGTTCATCATCCGAATTCAATAATGTTGAGGCAATTTCCCTCATTTCGAATATTTTTACTTTTTAAGAATTAACTTGCGGATCTTAAAATCTGATGCATTTGCGTAGGAAATCACATTACCTGTTTACGGCCTGTTTAACCGTTATTATCCTGTCATCGTGCTCTTCCGGAAAGAAGGGCGGACAGTCCTACTTTGGCAAGGTGTATCACAATACCAGCGCTCATTATAACGGGTATTATTATGCTAATTTAAAAATGACAGAAACAGAGCAGCAAATGCGGTTGGGGAAGAAAGACGACTATACCAAGCTGTTGCCAATTTACGATATCGGAAATACTGATGACCCTGCAGCAGGCAGTGAAATGGATTCCGTAATAAAGCGCCTGACCATTGTGGTGAAACTTCATCCCAAAAGCAAATGGGCCGATGATTGCTACTTTAATATCGGCAAAGCCTACTTTTATAAAAAGGATTACGAAGCCGCACTGTCAACCTTTCAATTTGTATCATCGGAATTTAAAGACAAAGCCCCCACCACGCCGAGCAGCAGCAGTAGTGCAACCAAAAAAAAACGCAAAGGAAAACCGATGACCAAAGCGCAGCGTGATGCGCAGCGGGCAAAGGAAGAAGCGAAGGCCTCTTCGGATAAAGAAGGCGGCGCGCTTGATTTTTTGAAACATAAGCCTATCCGCAACATCGACCTGTTATGGATGATTCGTTGCTATGCCAACCTCCGGAAATTTTCTGATGCCAATGCTATCATCGCATACCTGGAAGAGGGTAACAAATTTCCGAAAGAACTGGCAGAAGAACTGGCGCTCACCAAGGCATACGTAGTCATTCAGCAGAAACAGTATGACAAAGCCATTGATCCAATGGCGAAGGCCGCTGAACTCACCACCAATAAAAAGGACCAGACCCGATATACCTATATACTTGCGCAATTGCACCAGCTCAATGGTGATTACATGATGGCCATTAAGAAATTTGGAGAGATCGCAAGCCTTCGGCCATCCTATGAAATGGAATTCAACGCAAGGATTAATGCGGGAAAAATATTTGTACTGTCCGGTACCGGTTCTTATAAGGATGTGATGTCGCAACTGGTCGAGATGTCGCGCGATGACCGTTACGAGGATTATTATGATCAGATCTATTACTACATGGCGCTGGTTAATTTACGGCAGGATAAGGAAGAGGAAGCAATCAGCAACCTGGAGTCATCCATAAAAAAGAGTTTCAGGGATGCCAACCAAAAAGGACTCTCATTTCTTAAACTCGGTGAATTAAGTTTTCTGGATGACGATTACCTGACAGCACAACCCAACTACGACAGCGCTGTTGCCTTTCTGGATCCTAAGTTTGATACCTTGCCCCGTGTAAAAGAAATCAATAAGCTGCTTGATCGCATGGTGGAAGATATGAGGATCATTTTTGTACAGGACAGTTTGCAGAAACTGGCAAAAATGAGTGAAAAAGAAAGGAATAAGATTATCGACAATGTCATCACAGCCGCCGAACGCCAGAAACAGTATGCAGCCAAGGACACGATGCTGAGCCTGGAGACTCAAAAGATTCAGGAATTGCCCGGTAACCAGGCCGGCACATCCGGTAACTGGTACTTCTATAATACCTCTATGAAAGCAACCGGCTATAACGATTTCATCAAGAAATGGGGCAACAGGCCTCCGGAAGACAATTGGCGGCGCAGTAACAAAAAGTCAAATGATGTTCAGCTTGCCGATAATAACGAACCGTCACCAGATGGGGCGAAACAGGGTGATTTGACGGGCCAGACATCCGAAAGTGATCGTGCAAGAAAAGCAATGATTGATAACATTCCACTGACCGACGAGAAAATGGCGGTTTCAAACGGTATCATCTTCGATGCCTATTACGACCTGTCAACCATTTACAAGAGCGACCTGAATAATATCCCGAAAGCCATAGAAATCTTTGAGAAAATGGCGGCACGCTTTCCGGAAAATGAAAACATTTACTCCGTTTACTATAACCTCTACCTGCTTTACAATCAAACCGGAAACGTAGCCAAAGCGGAGACCTATAAGCAGCTTATACTGCAAAATCCATCGAGTGTTTTTGCCATGGTGATCACCGACCCTGACTACTTATATAAAAAGGAAGCGAAAAAACATGAACTAAGCAATTATTATGCTTCCACGTATGATTATTATATCCATGAAAATTATAAGGATGTGATGAAACGGATACGCGCAGCCGACAGCCTGTTCAGGCCAAATCCGCTGCAGGCTAAGTTTGAATTGCTGGAAGCGATGGTAACCGGTAAAACACTCGGACGCCAGCAATATATTAGCGCGCTCGACTCTATCGTTAAAAAATATCCTGCCGGTGAAGTGCATGATAAAGCCATTGAAATATTGACTGCATTAGGTGTGCAGCAGACCGTAGTGCCTGCCAGCAAACAAATCAATCCGATGAATAAAAGCAGTCAGAGTACAAAGACTGCTCCCTACCAGATGCATCCCGACAATCCACATTACCTGGTGATCGTCTTCCCCACTATATCACCCAAAACAAAAGATGTTTCCAATGGTCTGGTTGATCTCAACAAGGCAAAGCATTCACTCGACAATTATAAAGTTACACCGCAGTTGCTGGATACAAAAACACAGATGATTGTTGTGAAGCAGATGAAAAACAGAACGGCTGCCATGGTCTACTACAATGAAGTAGCCGATTCGGAGACCTTGTTTGAATCCGTGGAAGACCTGGGTTACACCATCTTTGTTATTGACGATAAAAATTTTCCACTCTTTTATCAGCGCAAAGATGTTTCTGAATATGCGGATTTCTTTTCCAGAAATTACGAAAATGAGGAAGAAGAAGAGGAAGGTGAGTGAATTCAGTGATGATTGCCAGGGTAGCATCATTATGCAAGACTCCTTCGATAAATCCCTTTATTACACACCATCCTCCTCCTTATTTTTATCTGTCTGCCCCAGCCTGGTTTCAATGATTCTTTAAGTGAAGAGAATATGGAGTTGCACTCCTCTGATGAAAAGCATGCATAAGTTCACTTTATTTGCAGAGTACAATATTCATTTGCACCTGATCCGCCTGCATTATGCCAAAAGATAAACCGGGAAAATCGCTGATCAAATATTTCTGGTACTGTGTAACAGGCAGTGTCGTCCTCTTTTTTACTATGTTGTTGCTGGCTGCTGCCGGCGTTTTTGGCAAAATGCCTTCCTTCGAAGAAATTGAAAATCCTCGCAGCTCGCTGGCTACAGAAGTATATTCCGCTGACGGTGTCCTGCTCGGCAAATATTATTACCAGAACCGCTCCACTTCTTCCTTTGAAGAAATACCAGTGATGATCCGCAACTGTCTTATCGCCACGGAAGATGTTCGCTTCTACAGTCACTCAGGCATTGATTATTGGGGAACTATCAGGGCCGCCCTGTCAACGCTGATCGGCGACCGCGAAGGCGCCAGCACGATTACCCAACAACTCGCCAAAAATCTTTTTCCAAGACCTTCCTCCAATATCTTTGCAACATTGCTTTCGAAGTTTAAGGAATGGGTGATTGCCATCAAGCTGGAGCGACGTTATTCGAAAGATGAAATCCTGAACCTCTACCTGCAGACTGTTGCTTTCAGTGAGAATTCTTATGGAATAAAATCTGCGGCACGAACCTATTTCAACAAAACACCTGATTCATTACGCGTGGAAGAAGCCTCGCTGCTGATCGGCATGCTGAATGGCAGCACGATTTATAACCCTCGCCGTCACCCCGATTTCGCTTTAGCACGCAGAAACGTGGTGATGTCGCAAATGAAGAAGAATGGGTTTCTTACAGCATCCGTTTATGATTCGCTGAAACAGATTCCCATAAAGTTAAACTATATGAGCCCTGATCATAATGAAGGCGCGGCTACCTATTTCCGTGAATTTCTCCGGCAGGACCTTACACAGTTCTGCAAAGATCATCTCAAGCCTGATGGATCGCAGTATAATATTTACCGGGATGGCCTGCGCATCTACACTACCATTAATTATAAAATGCAGCTCTACGCTGAAGATGCCGTTCAAAAACACATGCGCGATTTGCAGAAGCAATTCAATGAAAGTTATAAAGGAGGCACTCCATGGGGCAAGAATGAAAAATATATTGAGGATGCAATGAAGCGCAGTGACCGCTGGTCGAAGATGAAATCTGCAGGCATTCCGGAAGATTCCATCCGCCTTGCCTTCAAAACAAAAATTCCTATGACGGTCTATTCTTACCACGGCGAGATTGATACTACTTTGTCACCTTACGATTCTATCAGGTATTATAAATTCTTTTTGCATTGCGGCTTCTTAGCAATGGACCCAACCAATGGAAATATACTTGCCTGGGTGGGTGGCATCAATCACCATTATTTTCAATATGATCATGTAAATATGAACGCTAAAAGGCAGGTTGGTTCCACCATTAAACCAATCCTGTATACACTGGCGATAGACAATGGATACTCGCCCTGTTTCCAGGTAGCTAATGAAAAAATATCATTCCCCGATTTTCAAGACTGGACGCCTTCCAATTCTGACGGCAAGTATGGTGGTGTGGTTACCTTATACCAGGGACTCGAACAATCTATCAATACGGTAAGCGCATTTCTTATGAAGCAGCTTGGGCCACAGCCCATGATCGATTTGTCGCGCCGTATGGGCATCACCAGCAACATGCCCCCATATCCTTCTATCTGCCTGGGTGTTCCTGATATTTCAGTTTATGAGATGACCGGCGCTTATGGCACGTTCGCCAATCAGGGCACCTACACCAAGCCCCGATACCTTTTGCGAATTGAAGATAATAAAGGCAGTGTGATTCAAGAATTCACTTCCAAACAAGTTGAGGTCATCTCAGACCAGGTTGCTTTTGTAATGGTAAAAATGCTGGAAAATGTCGTAGATCATGGTACGGCAAGCCGGCTCCGTGGAAAGTTTCAAATCAAAGGTGAAATGGGAGGAAAAACGGGTACCACGCAGGACAATACCGATGGATGGTTTATGGGCATCACACCACAGGTGGTAGGCGGTTGTTGGGTGGGTGGTGAAGACCGTATCATACGCTTTAAATCCATGTTCTATGGACAAGGCGCCAGCATGGCATTACCCATTTGGGCGTATTTCATCAAGAGTTGCTATGCCGATAAATCACTGAACCTCTCTCCCGACGCTCATTTTGCTGCTCCTGCAGGGGAGATGCGTATTGAAACCGATTGTTCAAAATATAATGAAGAATACGGGCAACAGAACACTGACTTCATTTTCGGTACAGAGGAAAAGAACCAATAAACGCTTACGGCCAGGTTACATTCTATTCCTTCATTAAAATCTGCATCTCTCAAAACGGCAACGGGTTTAACCCCGACGTAGAACTGCTTAGGGTTTGTGAAACATTTTCTTTTCTTGACAAATTGAGCAAACCCTTAGCAGTTCTTAGTCGCAGCGAAGCGGGATTTTTCCACTGAAAAATCCGGGTTCAAAGCAGTGCTGCATTATGCCGTTAGAGAATAGAATATTTACCAAAAGCAAAAAGAAAAAGAATGGATGAAATTAAATGGGACGTTTTTATCTGCCATGCAAGTGAAGACAAAAATGAAGTAGTACTTCCCCTTGCTGCCAGTTTTAAAGAAGCCGGAATCACCTATTGGCTCGATGAAGGTGAAATACTTTGGGGAGACAGCGTTATCAATAAAATAAACGACGGACTTGGCAGATCACGTTACGTGGTGGTGGTGCTCAGCGATGCATCTGTAAATAAAAACTGGCCGCTGCTTGAACTGAATGCTATGATGAGCATTGAGGCGGAAGAAGGAAATGTAAAGATTCTCCCGCTGTTGAAGGGCAATGATGAAGTGATCAGGAATATACGGTCCAAAATGATTCTGCTGAGAAATAAGTTATTTCTGAAATGGAAAAATAACCCGGCTGAAATCGTTCATGCATTGAAAAAAAGGCTGGTTGGAAAACCTGCGCCACCTGCCAAAATGAAGGATAGCATTCCGGACAATGTTTCCACCACTGACTTGTCAAACATAACAGTGGTCGGCAAAGCGGCAACAACACCGAAGGACTGGCTGAAGTATAAATTAGTGGCCTTTGACCTTGACGGCACCTTGTTAAAAGGCTATACCTTTTCCTGGACGCTGGTTTGGGAATACCTGAAGTATCCCAAGAAGCTGCAAAAGACCGGTATGCAGCGATACCGTGCCGGTAAAACCACCTATAAGCAATGGTGCGACTGGGCGGTGAATCTTTTCATGGAAAAGAACCTGCGCCGTGAAGATTTTACAGCTATTACAGCTCCCGTCACACTCACGAATAATTTTGCGGATACCATCAAATTGCTGAAGAAGGAAGGAATCATCCTGGCAATTATTTCCGGTGGCATTGATACTTTTTTGCAGGAAAAAATTCCGGAAGCGGAAAAACTGTTTGACTATATCTTCATCAATAAATTACAATTTGACACGGAAGGCAGGTTAATAGGAGTGACCACTACAGACTATGATTTCAAAGGAAAAGCAACAGCCCTGGAACTCATTTGCCAGGTGAATGGCATTGATATCTCAGAGTCTGTCTTTATAGGAGAAGGATTTAATGATGAAGACATTGCAAGCGCTGCAGGACTTTGCATTGCCTATCCACCTTCTACCGCGCAAGGTGTAAGCCAGGTGGCAGATGAAGGAATTGAAGAAGATGACCTGTCAAAAATTATTGACTTTATCATCGCTAAATAATCAACGCCGGTTATAAAAATCATGCGTGGTCAGTTTCGGCCGACACGGCAACAACAACTCAGCTCTTATTCCATGGCATTGCGACCATCATGCTACAACCATAAACTCGAATGATGCCGTTCAAATCAGCAATGGCCTTAACCCCTCCGTGGCAGTGACACGTCGCAACCAAGCGGGGGTTCCAATTGAACCCACATTTTGCAGTTCAAAGCGGCAACGGGTTTAACCCCGACGTAGAACTGCTTAGGGTTTGTGAAACATTTTCTTTTCTTGACAAATTGAGCAAACCCTTAGCAGTTCTTAGTCGCAGCGAAGCGGGATTTTTCCACTGAAAAATCCGGGTTGAAAAATCGGGATAGAATCATCTGCCCTCAACCCATCCCATCTCCTGCCAGTGTCTTTCAAAGCTGATTCAAAAACATAAACTTCGCACCATCATACTTTCCGCTTTGAATCAGGTCGCGTAGCTTAACAGTAGATTCATAAGGAGCTTTCACCATAAACATATTCACGAGCCAATCAGGAATATTTCCACCAGGATCGAAACGCACCTGGTAGTCAATACTAATCGCACCACCGGAAGTGGTGTTATTTCATATCCTCCTACAAACCGGCAGCCGTACAAGCCCTTCCTTTGCTGGAATATATTCAGGTACTGCCACTGAAGTGGTGAACACTTTTTTGGTTTGCGCGTCCTGCCATATTTTAAAGTGTATGGCAATATCACGATCGCTGAAAGGATACGGCAAGTCGTTGACCTGGTATTGATACTGCTCTGTCTCACTCACCTTCTTAAGAATGGAAGAGTATGAACAGGAATAGATCCACTTACTATAGCGATCCGCATCTGTAATAACAGCCACTACCGCACTCATTGGGGCATTGACAGTCACCTGTGTCCGCAATTCATCAATCGCATAACCTTCCACATGGCGGGTATAAATCCTGATTCCATTTTGATCTTTGGAAAGTTTCCAGCTATTATCCTGGCTGACAGCTAACCGGGTACAAACTATGAAAAGCGATAGGAGAAAAATACTTTTTGTATTCATTTTCACCTTTTGATATGAAACGGATTGCCAAAACTACGAAAGAATGATGCAATGATTTTTTGATTCAACCTGTTGCCAAACGCCGTTGACTCAATAATATTTCTTTACCTGAAAAAGAAGGCATTGAAAATCGCTTGCATGATGATTTTCATGGTTTGCTTCAGTATTAATAATGCAAAATATCGTAAAAGGTTACAGATCGCCGGCGCACTTTGAATCTTCCTACTTCAATACCTTTTCAATATCAGGATCACCTTCCAGCTGATTCATTTGCCTTACAATCCAGGGATACCTTTTTCCAACCCAGCGGCTTACGGGTTTCACTTTATACAATTTTGGATTGGGAAGACTGGCAGCAATCATAGCCGCTTCCGTTCTCGATAGCTTTGACGCGGGTTTGCCAAAATAGACCCGTGAAGCGCATTCAATACCAAATATTCCATCTCCCATCTCCGCCACATTCAGATAGAGATCCAGTATGCGTTGCTTGCTGTACAGGCACTCAATCATAAAAGTGAAATACACTTCCAGCCCTTTGCGAAACCAGGTCCGGCCCTGCCATAAGAATACATTTTTTGCCACCTGCTGACTAATTGTGCTGGCACCACGTACCCTGTTAGGATGCTTCTGATTATACTTCATGGCTTTTTCAATGCTGCTAAAATCAAATCCGTTGTGATCCGGGAACAACTGATCTTCACTGGCGATCACGGCAAGCTTTGCATTGGAGCTGATTTGCTGGTACGAAACATAATCACGTTTCAGCCCATGACCGGAAAACAGGCTCACTAACTGTGTAACAGTTACCGGAGGATTCACCCATTTCACGAATAGTAGATACGCCAAATGAAAAATGAAAAGCACAATCAGTGCACGAATGATGAATCGCCGGATCTTAGAAAATGATTTTGACAGCTTCATCCTGATTATTTATGATACCCGACACATTTTGCCAAATATAGTATTCATAGCGTAGCTTTTTCGATTCGGCAGTTACCATCGTATTGCGGATAGCAATGGACTTTGAGGAAACAAGCAGTATGCAGAAATGTATTGATGACTCTCAGCGGAATAAGTGTTGTTGAAGAGTTAAGCAATGCACAGCGACTGATGATATACCATTCAGTTGGAGTTAGTCACCGGTTCATGCAAGTTGTTTGGAAAGCAATATTATTTATGAATGACAAATGCGGTTTTAGGTTTGTGCCTTATTGCACTTATCTGTAATTTAACCGCCATTATCAACTACATAATCGATCACCAACGCATGAGCCCTCTTCAGCATCTTTTTGATAAAAATAAAGCATGGTCTGACCGTGTATCGTCCACGCAGCCCGACTTCTTTTCCAAATTGCTGCAGCAGCAATCACCGGAATACCTCTGGATTGGTTGCTCAGACAGCCGCGTACCGGCCAATGAAATTGTTGGCCTGCTTCCCGGCGAATTGTTTGTACACCGCAATGTCGCCAATGTAGTGGTGCATACTGATTTTAATTGCCTCTCTGTGATTGAATATGCAGTAGAAGCCTTGGGTGTTAAGCATATTATCGTTTGCGGTCATTATGGATGCGGCGGCGTGCAGGCGGCATTAAAAGACAATCAACTGGGATTAATTGACAACTGGCTCCGTCATATTAAGGAAGTATGGAAAAAATATGAAAATGAAATCAGTCTGATTGAAGATGAACATCAGAAACTTGACCGCTTATGCGAACTGAATGTTATTGAGCAGGTGGTCAATGTATGTAACACCACTATTATTCAAAAAGCCTGGGCGCGCGGACAACAGGTTTCGGTGCATGGATGGATCTATAGCATCAGCGATGGCAGGTTAAAGGATCTGAATGTGCAGATCTCCAATTCCGCCGCCATCAAAACATTCTACCATGCGGAGCCGCCATCTGCACCTGAGCAACAATAATATTGTTCACTTAAGCAAGCTGCAGTTTGACAACCGAGGATTTTAAAAAGCTATTTCCGCACCTCCCTGATGACCCGGGTGTTTACCGGTTTATCGACGAAAACAATGTGATGATTTATGTCGGGAAAGCAAAAAACCTGAAGAAGCGCGTCACGAGCTACTTCGTAAAAAACCATGCACAATATAAAACCAGTGTCATGCTGCGGCATGCAAAGCGTATCGAGTTTACGATTGTGGAATCGGAACAGGATGCGTTGCTGCTTGAAAACACCTTGATAAAAAATTATCAGCCACGGTATAATATCAATCTGAAGGATGATAAAACCTATCCTTTCATCTGCATAAAAAATGAAAATTTCCCGCGGGTATTTCTCACCCGGAATATTGAACGCGACGGGTCTGAATATTTTGGCCCCTACACCTCCGTAGCGCGGGTGAGCAGCATACTTGATTTTATCAGGAAGATGTATCCGCTGCGTACCTGCAACCTTCAGCTGAATGAGAAAAATATTGCTGCCAGGAAATTCAAAATCTGCCTTGAATACCACATCGGAAACTGCAAAGGTCCTTGTGAAGCGCGTCAAACAAAAGAATCTTATGAACACAGCATCGCACAGATTCGGCATATCCTTAAAGGCAACCTGGGCGAAGTGATCCAAAGCCTTAAAAGGGATATGCAGCTGCATGCAGACAACTACCAGTTTGAAGAAGCGGCCTTGCTGAAGAAACAATTGCTATCGCTGCAGGATTACCAGAGTAAGTCACTGGTAGTGCATCCCACCATTACGCATGTGGATGTGTTCTCCTTTAAAGAAGATGAGAAGAATGCCTATGTAAACTGCATGCGGATCGTAAACGGATCAGTCATACAGACACGCACACTGGAAATCAACAAGAAGATTGAAGAGGACAAAGAAGAAATCCTGGTATTTGTGATACATGAATTGCGTAATCAAATGCAAAGCAATTCAAAGGAAATTATTGTCCCGTTCCATCTCGATTTTCCGGAGCAGGATGTTACCGTAACCGTGCCGTCACGGGGTGACAAGAAAAAACTGCTGGAGCTTTCTGAAAAAAATCTTTCTTACTACCTGCTGGTGAAAATGAAAGAAAGCTTTGAAAATAAACGTGAAACACCTGCCCAAAGAATACTCTTACAACTGCAGAAGGATTTCCGGCTTACCGAATTACCGGTACACATTGAATGTTTCGACAATTCAAATTTCCAGGGAGCTTTCCCGGTCGCTTCTATGGTAGTTTTCAGGAATGGCAAACCGGCGAAAAAAGATTACCGTCATTTCAATATCAAAACCGTTGAAGGACCCAATGATTTTGCCTCCATGGAAGAGATTGTATTTCGCCGTTACAAGAGACTGCTGGATGAAAAGCAGTCACTGCCCCAGCTCATTATGGTTGACGGAGGTAAAGGGCAATTGAGCGCTGCCATGAACAGCCTGGAAAAGTTAGGTCTCATCGGCAGTGTGGCCGTGGCAGGTATTGCTAAACGTTTGGAAGAAATTTATTTCCCAGGTGATCCATTACCATTATACGTTGATAAAAAATCACCCTCCTTAAGGCTCATTCAGCAATTACGCGATGAGGCGCACCGCTTTGCCATTACCTTCCATCGCCGCAAAAGAGATAATGCAACTTTAAAGTCAGCATTACTGGATATCAAAGGTATTTCGGTGAAATCCGCGGAAAAATTATTAAAACAGTTTCATTCTGTAGAAAAAATCAGGACGGCTTCCGTCCAAGAATTGGATGCCGTGATAGGCAAAGCGAAATCGAAAATATTGCAGGCGCATTTCAACGAGAAGCAGGCAGATGAAACGATTGAGCCGCAGAAGAAGGACTAAAATTCAGCTGATAGGCTGACTGACAAAGTATTCCTATTAGCCCTCCCTATTCATTTTGGTTCAATTTTAGCAGTCCATTACGTTTTATGATTCATTTAAATTCTGACATTATGAAAACGCAAACCTTTGTCCGCCATTTATACATCATCATCAGTATTGTTTTTATTCCTTCTGTGTTAGCAGCACAAATTGATCCGTGGCCAAAAATTATCGAAAAGGATGAAATAAAGATTACCGTCTATCAGCCACAACCCGAATCACTCGATGGCAACTTGCTGAAGGTGCGCGCCGCGTTTTCTGCAAAAAACACCACTATGAAAGATCCTGTATTTGGAGTGATGTGGGCAGATGTCAGGTTAAATACTGACAGAGACAACAGGATGGCCACCCTCGATGCGATTAAGATTGTTGATTTACGTCTTCCGGCATATCCGGATTCCGGCAGAATTGCCGCTATGGCAAACATCATCGAAACAGATGCGCAGTCCTGGAACCTGGAGATATCACTCGACAGGCTTCTGGTAACACTGGATCAAAATAAGCAGGCGGATGAATTGGCTACAGAAATAAAAAATGCTCCCCCAAAAATTCTGATCGCCAGCAAACCTACCGTGCTGGTATTGATTGATGGTGAACCGAAGTTTGCAGATTACCAGCAAACCGGTCTGCGGCAAGTAGTCAACACGCCTTTTTTTATATTGAATGATCCGGGAACAAACAACTATTACCTGAATGGTGACGGAATATGGTATGTTTCATCATCCATCACCAACGGATGGTCACCAACCGAAAAACTTCCAGCCGCTGTCAACCAGGTCGCATTGGAGCTGGAGAAAGCCGGGAGCATACCGTTGCGCGATACGGTGAACAGTGAACATGCACAGGATATTATAGTGTCCACACAGCCGGCAGAATTGATTCAATACGATGGTGAACCTGATTTTGCATCCATCAAAGGCACTGAATTACTTTATCTGAGAAATTCACAGAACAATGTTTTTTTGGATATGAATTCTCAGCAGTACTTCGTATTAATAGCCGGACGGTGGTACAAAGCTTCCTCTCTTACAGGAAACTGGAACTACGTGGCCAGTGACCAGTTGCCAAATGGTTTTAAAAATATCCCGGTTGGCTCAGAAAAAGACATTGTACTGGCCAGCGTCGCAGGTACGACACAAGCTAATGATGCTCTGCGCGATGCACAGATTCCGCAAACTGCCGTAGTGGACAGGAAGTCAGCATCCACCACGATCACCTATGATGGAGATCCGCAATTTGAGAAGATACAGGGCACTGATGATCTGTATTATTCTCCTAACACATCCGGCATTGTATTGCGTGAAGGCACCAAGTATTATGCTGTTGATAATGGTGTCTGGTTTGAGTCGGACTCTCCGGGTGGCCCCTGGCAGGTTGCTGTTGAACGACCTGATGAAGTGGAACGGATTCCGCCTTCCAGTCCTGCCTACAATGTAAAGTATGTTTATGTGTACGACTACACACCGGATGTTGTTTATGTTGGTTACACACCCGGTTACCTCGGCTCTTACATACTCGGCCCTACGATTGTTTATGGAACAGGCTGGTATTATAATCCGTGGTGGGGAAATTATTTTTATCCGCGTCCTTATACTTATGGATTTAATATGTTTTACAATCCATGGTCAGGCTGGAGCTTTGGAATGTCTTTCAATTTTGGCGGCTGGTTTTATATGCCATACGGTTACTATTACAACTCCTGGTATGGCGGCTGGTGGGGCCCCCCTTTCTATCACCCTCCCTATCATCACTGGTGTAATCACTACTATGGTGAAAATCCCTATTACTCCAATAACAATTACTACTATGGGCCAAGAAATACTTATAGCGGTAATACCAAACCCGCATTCGATCCGGTGGAACATGTTGGACCAAATGCGGCGAATGGAACCGGCAACTTATACATCAACCGTCCGGGTATTTCATCCAGCACCATCAATACCGGTGACGGGTCGGGTAGTTTAGACAGGCCAGGATCTCTTGGGGGAAAAGACAATAATGTCAGCAAACTTAATGATGCGCGACCCGGTACATCAGCAACAACTATAAGAACAAGAGAGGAATCAGTTAAAAATAATGTCTATACTGATCAGCATGGTAATATCTATAAAGGACGGGATGATGTGTGGAAGCAATATAACGGCAATAGCAATAAATGGACAAAGCCAGGTGCTGGAAATAGCACTCCTTCTAAGCCCGCTAGTCCTTCTGCTGGTGACAAAACACAAATAAAACCCGCCACTTCCAATACCAATGCCTTTGATCGTTCTCAATTACAGAAACAACAACAACAACGTGACCAGGGGCAGCAAAGAAACCAGAGTTTCAAACAATACCAGCAAGGCACGCAAAGGCAACCTAAAACTAATAGCGCTGTTTCGAGACCTGAGACCAAGCCAAAGTAAACAGCAATTATTTTTCACGCATTTTGAAAATAAAGACATAAACAATTTGAACCCCACCGGGAAATGTTCAGGGCGGATGATACATTTTCCGTTTTGAGAAAAGTGAGCAACCCCTTAGCATTTTTTATGTCGAATCGCGCGCGATTATTTATTTCAATCCTCCGGGTTTAAGGATGAGCTATCGGCCTTGAATGTATATTTACCTGCTTCGGACTATCCGGCATGACCACAACCCCTGGTAACAATACTTCCATAACCTTAAACGGCAATTTATATGTCAGAAAAATACTCCTGCATACTGCGTTTTGGATATTCATTCTTGCCTATGAAATGGATTACCTGTCAGACCTTTTCGACTCACACCAGGCGATCCGGCTTTCCATGTTTGAATTATTACTGTATGTGGCCGAGGCTTATATCAATTTACTGTTGCTGATTCCCTGGTTTCTGGAAAAGGGGAAAATCCGGCAATATTGCCTGTCGGTAATTTGCTTGTTAATGGCCGTTTACGGAGCCTATCTTCTGAGCGGATTAAATGATTTGCTGTTGTCCGAAAACAAGATGAGGTCAGCACTCACCCTGGTTATCAATCATGGGCTCATTATCCTTATTTCATTCCTCTATTGGTACGTCACTAAATACGAAAAAGAAAAGCGAAAAGCTGTTGAGTTGGAAAATCAAAAACTTAAGTCGGAATTGGATCTGTTAAAATCGCAACTGAGCCCACATTTCCTGTTTAATACTTTGAACGGAATATACAGCCTGATATTAATTGACCCGGAAAAAGCATCGCACCTTTTGGATAATTTATCGGCAGTACTGCGATACAGCATCTATAGTTCGCAACTCACACTGGTTCCGCTATCGGAAGAAATAAATGCAATTAATAATTACCTCAACCTTCAAAAATCAAGACTACAGGATAGTGCAGAAAGCATCCGTTTTCAAACAAGCGGGATAGAGCAATTCATTGAAATTCCACCATTGCTATTGCTAACCGTAGTGGAAAATGCCTTTAAACATGGTGATATTTTCGAGAACGAAAACGCTTTCATTGAAATACAGTTAAATTTAACGGAATCGTCCATTTATTTCTAGGTGAATAATTCTTATCAGCTTAAAACCAGTCATCCCGGTGTCGGCCTCGACAATATCAAAAAACAATTAGCCATCGCCTATCCCGGTCTGCATACAATATCCATACTGGACAAGGACCCGGTGTATTCCATCACAATTCAGTTTCAATATGCAGCATCC
>JBGAWA010000026.1:0-37610 GCA_044227805.1 Chitinophagales bacterium
AGGGTTTGTGAAACATTTTCTTTTCTTGACAAATTGAGCAAACCCTTAGCAGTTCTTAGTCGCAGCGAAGCGGGATTTTTCCACTGAAAAATCCGGGTTCAATGTAGCAATCAAATTCTTAACGGTTATATGCCGAATCGAAGCCGGATTTTTTCCATGCTAAATTGGGGCGGCAGTGCTTTAATGCGCCATCATGTTCTATCCGAAGTAGTATCTTTGCCCAACTTTAAAAAAATCATACTGACATGCCGGCAAGCGCTTCCAAAATTCTGTTAGAGGGATTAACCTACGATGATGTGCTGCTGCTGCCGGCCTTTTCACAGGTGCTTCCGCGCGAGGTGGACACTACCACACAACTGACCCGGAATATTCGGATCAATGTACCGGTGTTGTCTGCTGCCATGGATACGGTGACCGACTGGGAAATGGCTATCGCCATGGCCAGCCAGGGCGGTATCGGCATACTGCATAAAAATATGAGCATTGAACGGCAGGCAGAGGCGGTGAGGCGGGTGAAGAGAAGCGAGAGCGGACTCATCATTGATCCGATCACGCTGGAAGCCGATCAGACGATCGGACAGGCCATGCTCATCATGAAAGAGCATAAGATCGGTGGCATTCCTATCGTGAATAAAGATGGGTTACTGGTGGGTATCCTTACCAACAGGGATTTGCGTTTTGAGAAAAACACGAAGCGGAAGATTTCGGAAGTGATGACGAAAGACAGGCTGGTGACGGCGCCGGAAGGAATGGATCTGAAAAAAGCCGAAGCCATCCTACAGGACTATAAAGTGGAGAAGCTGCCTGTTGTGGACCGGAAAGGAAAACTAAAAGGACTTATTACCTATCGTGATATCCTGAAGCTGAAGAGTCATCCCAACGCCTGCAAAGATAAATATGGCCGTTTGCTCGCCGGAGCGGCAGTGGGCGTAACAGCCGATATGCTGGATCGCATTGCCGCATTGATTCATACGGGTGTAGATGTGGTGTGTATTGATACGGCGCATGGCCACTCCCAGGGCGTGCTCGAGGCGGTAAAAAAAGTGAAGAAACAATTCAAAAATCTTGAGGTAATTGCCGGTAATGTTGCCACCAAAGAAGGTGCTCAGGCATTGGCTGAAGCGGGTGCTGATGCTGTGAAGGTGGGCGTAGGACCCGGTTCCATTTGCACCACAAGGATTGTTACAGGTGCCGGCGTGCCGCAACTATCCGCCATTCTGGAAGCCGCCAAAGGATTGAAAAAATATAACATACCGATTATTGCGGACGGAGGGATTCGTTATACCGGCGATATCGTAAAAGCCATAGCCGCCGGCGCCGATAGTGTAATGGCGGGTTCCCTGTTTGCCGGTGTGGAAGAATCGCCCGGCGAGACCATCATTTTTGAAGGCCGTAAATTTAAATCCTATCGGGGCATGGGTTCTGTGGAGGCCATGCAGGAAGGTTCAAAAGACCGTTATTTTCAGGATGCGGAAGATGATATCAAAAAGCTTGTTCCCGAAGGTATAGTCGGGCGTGTTCCATTTAAGGGTACACTGGCAGAAGTGATGGTGCAATGCGTCGGTGGCTTACGGGCAGGCATGGGTTATACCGGCGCTCCGGATATACGCACTTTGCAACAAGCCGGGTTTGTACGCATCTCTACCGCCGGCATCCGCGAAAGCCATGTGCATGATGTGGTGATTACGAATGAGGCGCCAAACTACAGCAGGTAACTTCCGCTGAAGCATGATCACACTAATAAACAGATTGTGCTTTTTTACTCCGCAACTTTTTAGTGGCCTTTGATTGAGTTGCCTGCTTTTTTAGCAGTGATGACAAAGGCTCATCCTTTATTTTGCTTTCTATCCATCCCGCAATATAAAAGTACTTCACCGGCAACGATACCTTCGGTGCCGCGAACTGAGACTGCATAACTGCACGGGCTTTTTTCCATTGCTCCAACATATCCTCACGATGGCTGACTTTCACCATTTTCTTCAACAACGACAACAGGAACTTCTCAAATACAAAGGGTTTCTTTTTAGATCGCAGGAATTTTTCGGCCGCAGCAACTTTTGCCAGCACCACACGGTGGTTACCCAATTCAAAATGGATCAGTACCTCGTCTATCTTGATTCCACTCATAAGATCATCATGAAAGGCCACAGGCATTGTGTTGATGGCCTTGTTGATCCATCCCATGGCTTCTTCAAACCTGCCTTCCATAAAAAATCCCTGT
The DNA here is from genome assembly GCA_044227805.1 of Chitinophagales bacterium. Lineage (GTDB taxonomy): Bacteria > Bacteroidota > Bacteroidia > Chitinophagales > UBA10324 > JACCZZ01. The sequence goes on from JBGAWA010000026.1 coordinate 2,222, forward strand.
GCAATGCGCTGAAGTGTTTGCAGTTCAAAAGTCTTCAGCATATTGCGGCCAAATTGCCTGTATTCTTCGGTAAAAGCCGGCACCCGGTTCAAGAGTGAATCGAACTGACCCGTCAGCAGGTAAATCAAAAATTCCTGGTGATACCCGAATTGAAAAATCAAGGCACGGTATTTTTCATGCACCGCTTTCAGATTCCGCATTTGTTCAATCGCCGTCATGGAAAGATCAAAGCGGCCAAGTTTGCAGGCTACCACTGATTTGCGCTGCAGCGTTTTGATGCGCGCCGAAACACTCTCTTCAAACAGTACAGGATAGTCAACGAACAGCGAATCAATTTGCTGCAATGCTTCATAGGCTGCAGCATAATGGTGTGCATATTTCTGCGCAATAGCATGCAGTGTGTAATAATGAAATTTTGCCGAACCAGACAATGCAGCCTCCGGTGAAGCCAGCAATGGCTGCTTTAAAAATTGCTCATACCTTTTTACTTGTTCATGACTTCTTGCATAGCCTGTTTCGGAACGTAACACGTTCAGATCAATCCTCAATCGTTGATAGGCAAATAAGTTGTCAATTTTTTTTCTGAGTTGGTCCAGGTCACTGTTCAGTATACGCCTGTCCGTCACTAATCTCTCCTGGTTCTCCTCATCCGCAAGAAACTCATAACGCAGGCTTGTTAAATGAAGCAGGTAAGAGAACTTTTCCTTTTTAGCGGCAAATTCCATCGCCTTATCCAGCAGTTTTCGGCCCGGTTCTTTGAGCCCCTTTTTATGCAGAATCTCTACCTTGCAAATCATTTTGTTGATCTCAACATTGCTGCTTTGATAATACTGATCAAGTGCTTCCAGCAACTGATGATAGAGATAGTGCTTCAGAAAAGATAATTGCACAGCAATTTTCGCGGGAAGCTTTTTTTTAAGGATTCGCTCATCATACTCATTCATCCTGTCTATTGCGTCAAACAGCAGCAAATAACTGTTCTTCCCGCCTTTCATGTGAAAAGAACTGACCTTTTTGAAATATCCTTTCTCCGATTTGGAAAGTGACCTGATGAGCTCAAATAAGTGATCGCGCGTTTCCATCAAAACCAAATCAAATTCGATTATAAATAATTGATTTTCAATTTTTTAATGCTCATATGCTAGTAGTGGAAGTCAAAGAATGTATCCTTAAAGTTATACACAAAAATAACTTCCGTTTCAGTTAATGCCAATAACTTGCGGCAACAATCAACGGGCTTTAGAGATTGTTTAAAAAGATTGTGCATCACCAGTAGTTTCAGTTCATTTTCCAAACCCAGTCCTCCCATGAACCATCATTACACTTTTGATTACATTGCGTGTTCAAAACCGAAAACGAAATAAAGATGGCCAATAACTGTTTCTTATCATCACAGGAATCAAATCCTGTCAATAAACACCAAAGCATTGAAAGATTATAAGAAACACGAATAAATTAATCGGTACTTTATTTCAAAGCCGCTTCCGCAAATGAAGCGGCTTTCTTCTTTCAGGACTTCCATTACCCTCAACAGGTCTAAGATTATTCAATAGAGAAATCCTCTTTTGCCGCAAGCCTGCCTCGCTGAAGTGCTGTACATTTTTAAAAAATGGAGTATGCTTCTCCATCCTGATTCCGTTCTGTTTCAGGTTGAATCCTGTTGCCGTTTTGCCTTGTAAAATGTATGCTAAAAAAATATTTTCCTATTTTTCAAAGAATATGCAAACAAAAAAATACTTCGTTACCGGAGCCACAGGTTTTGTTGGAGGAAAAATGGTTCGTCTGCTGCGCGCCAGGAATCAGGATGTCGTGGCCCTTGTCCGCAATCCCGCCCGTGCAAAGGATTTAAGTGATATCGGTATTACGGTGGTGGAAGGTGATGTAACTGAAAAGGAAAGTATGCGCGAAGCCATGAAGGGCTGCGATGGCGTATTTCATATTGCCGGCTGGTACAAGGTTGGTGTACGCGATAAATCTCCCGGCCAGCAGATCAATGTGGAAGGCACGCGCAATGTGCTGGAGCTGATGAAAGAACTGGCTATCGAAAAAGGAGTTTATACCAGCACATTGGCAGTTAATTCCGATACAAATGGTCAGTTACGGGATGAATCCTTTCATTATTCCGGCAAGCATCTCAGTGAATACGACCGTACAAAAGCCATGGCACATACGATAGCCGGTCAATTTATAAAAGAAGGTTTACCCCTGGTCATTGTCATGCCCGGGCTGATATACGGGCCGGGTGATACCAGCATGAGTGGAGACTCCATACGCAGTTATCTGCGAAAAAAATTACCTATGCTTCCAAAGCAAACCGCTTATTCATGGGCGCACGTGGATGATATTGTGACCGCACACTGGCTGTCTATGGAAAAAGGGAAGGCAGGTGAAACCTACATCATTTGTGGTCCTTCACATACGCTTGCGGAAGCTTACCGGCTTGCAGAAAAAATAACCGGCATCAAAGCACCCATCTTCGTTTCTCCTCAGGTATTGTCTTTCACATCGGCGATAGCCGGATTGATCGAAAAAATTATCCCGTTACCGGAATTATACGCTGCGGAAACACTCCGGGTAGCGGCAGGACATACCTACCTTGGCAATAACGCAAAAGCGATGCAGGAGCTGGGTTATTCGCCACGTGCGCTGGAAGCAGGTTTGAAGGAAACCCTGCTTTATGAAATGAACGAGATGGGAATAAAACCTAAGCAGGAACAGTGAATGAAGATGCGATGACGAAATGATGTTATTGATAGCCACGGCAATAACTCCGCTAAAAAATTGAATTGACTCATCTTTTGCACTGCAAACAAAATAGGGTTGAACCCCTGCCTTGAACTGCTGATATTACCACTGACAACATGATCCCTCCTGCATGATGCGGACACAACTGGAAGCACTCGAAAAAATTTCCCGGCAACTGGAACCTGTTGCAGGCAAACGCGAAGCAGTGCGGAAAAAAGTGATTGACTATGCGGAAAACTTCATCAATCATATCGAATCCATCAAGGCATTTGAACTGAAGTCAGAAAGCAACAGTGGCCTTCTCTCTTTTCCAATTGCGGAAGATCCAGGCGATATCGAAAATGTTATTTCCCTGCTAAAAAATTATGTGGATCACACGGGGCTTAATCCCGCTTCCGGCGGACACCTGGGTTACATTCCTGGCGGTGGCATCTATTACTCGGCGCTGGGTGATTACCTGGCTGACGTATTTAACCGTTACGCCGGTGTTTACTTTGCAGGGCCAGGTGCAGTACAAATGGAAAACATGCTGATTCAATGGATGGCTGGATTTATTGGCTATCCTGCTACAGCCGCCGGCAACCTCACTTCCGGAGGCAGCATCGCCAACCTGATGGGAGTTGTTTGCGCACGTGATGCATCACAGATCAAGGCTCGTGATTTTGAGCGATCGGTGATTTATCTTTCCGCGCAGGTGCATCACTCGGTGGAAAAAGCCATCCGCATCGCAGGACTGAAAGAATGTATCATCCGTTATGTACCGCTCGATGAAAGGTATCGCATGAAAGCGGATGACCTGGAACGGATGATTGTGCTGGATAAGACCAACCGGCTGCTTCCTTTTCTGGTAGTCGCTTCTGCAGGCACCACCGATACAGGCGCCATAGACCCGCTCGATGAGATAGGTTACACTGCTAAGAAACATGAGTTGTGGTATCATATCGATGCCGCTTACGGTGGTTTTTTTAAGCTCACTGCCGAAGGTCATGAAAAACTCAAAGGCATCGAACAATCAGATACGCTGGTGATTGATCCGCACAAGTCTTTGTTTCTACCCTATGGCTCCGGCGTACTGCTGGCAAAAAGCAGCAATCAGCTTAATGCCTCCCACCATTATTTTGCGAACTATATGCAGGATGCAGTGCAGGCTACCGGAGAGATTTCACCAGCCGATATTTCTCCTGAGCTCACCAAACATTTCAGGGGACTTCGCATGTGGCTGCCATTGAAATTGCTGGGAGTGAAACCCTTCAGAGCATGCCTGGAAGAAAAATTATTGCTGGCAAAATATTTTTATGAAGAAGTGCAGCAACTTGGATTTGAGGTGGGGCCTGCACCACAGCTTTCAGTGGTCACGTATCGTTATGTTCCGAAAACCGGTGATGCGGATGCTTTCAACAAACAACTGCTCGAAGCCGTACAAAAAGACGGGCGCGTCTTTATCTCATCTACTGTTTTAGATGGCAAGTTTACTTTGCGGGCAGCTATTGTCGCATTTAGAACACATCTGTCAACTATTGATTTGTTGTTGTCGGTGCTTAAAGAAAATGTGAGCCTGTTAAATGCCAATTGAAGAAACTATTCAGCAGCATAATGTTGTGACGCGGCGGAATTTTTTATTGAATTGATACGGCTCAATCATTCTCCTCATCCTATATACTTTTTCTTAGATTTGCTTTAACCAATCCCTATCCGATGAGCAGATCATTACTTACCCGTCTTTTCAGTACGGTAATATTATTTGTGTTGTTCAGTGCGCCTGTCACCTCAAGTGCTCAAAATCCAACGCCCAATGCCGGATTCGAAGACTGGACGCTCACCAATCTATTTAATACCAGTTTTTACGTTCCCAACAATTGGGACAATCTTGATTCCGCATCCGCCTTTATCGGGTTTCTCACCTGCCTGCAGACAAGCGACAAACACAGTGGAAATTTTGCCGTTAAGTTAGTGACCACCGCCGTAGCGAGTATCAATGACACCGTCAATGGTATCGTAACAACCGGTACGCTCATCATTACGCCACCTTATGGCATACAGGGCGGCATCCCTTATCATGAGCGTCCCGACAGTATAGCCGGCTGGATTAAGTACACGCCCGTTGGCGGCGATTCAACGCAGATACAATTCAACCTGCTGGCAAACAGTGGTGATACCATTGGCACAGCCCTCGCAAAAATCGGTGCAACGATTACCACTTATACCCGGTTTACGGCTCCCGTCATCTATTACTCTGCTGCTACACCAGACGTTTCAAGATGGATGATTTCTTCCAGCAATGGCTACAAAGCAATGCCCGGCAGCACCTTGCTGGTTGACGACCTTTCCCTGCTCTTCACCACAGGTATTGATGAAATACCAACCCACTCCGGAATACGGCTGATCAATTCACTGGTAACAAATGAGATCATGCTGTCCAATCCCAATCACCTGGAGGGGCAATTGTTGCTTTATAATGTGATGGGAGCTTTGGATGCAGTATATCCGGTAAAGCATGAAACGGAACAAATCCGGCTCGGGCAAATGGAAAATGGAATTTATTTCTGCCACGTGACAGGCAACGATGGCAGCAGCCTGCTGCGCACAAAAATCATCGTACAACAATAATCCTGCATGAAACACAGAGGGTTATTTTCCTTTTTATCTTTTGTGAAAATTGCTGCAGTTGCCTGTTGCATCATGATCCCATCTTTTTCATTCAGCCAGGCCACCGCCACTTTAAAAGGACTGGTGATGGATGAGCAATCACGGGAAGCCGTGATTGGCGCCAACCTGTTTCTGCTTTCTTCAAAGAGCATTGGCACTTCCACGGATCACGAAGGCAAATTCACCTTGCTGCTTACGCCCGGCAACCAGACGCTTGTCTGTTCGTACCTTGGTTACGTCAGTGATACATTCACGGTAGTGATGGAAGCCGGAAAAACAAGTGACTACAACATACTCTTGAAGCTGGAATCCAAATTACTCGACAACATTGTTGTTTCCGCCGGCAAGTATGAACAACGGCTGGAAGATGTTACCGTATCGATGGAATTGCTGAAACCAAAAATCATTGAAGCCAGGAATACCACCAATGTTACACAGGTGCTCGAACAGGTTCCCGGCCTGAATATATTGGATGATGAGCCGCAAATCCGCGGTGGCAGCGGCTTTGCATTCGGTGTGGGAACAAGGGTGTTATCAATGATTGATGGGATTCCCATACTTACCGGTGATGCCGGTAAAACCAACTGGAGCTTTATACCCATTGAAAACCTTAACCAGGTGGAAGTGATCAAAGGTGCAGCCTCTGTTCTCTATGGCTCATCAGCACTGAGCGGCACCATCAATTTTCTTACTGCATACCCGACAGCGCCGCATGAAACAAAGATCCGGCTATACTCCGGATTTTACAGCACGCCTTCCAATGCCGCCGCTAAATGGTGGAACGGAGCCGCCAACTTTTCAGGGCTGAATGTTAGCCATGCGATGAAAACAAAAATGTTTGACGTGATACTCGGTAGCCAGTTGTTGTACGATCACAACTACATTGGCCCGCCGGTGGTTGATCCTTCTCTCCCCTTCTCACAAGACAGCTTAAGCAATAGTGATATCGGTGACCGCTCGGGACGTTTTAATTTCAATTTTCGTTACCGTCCTGCCAATGTGGATGGATTATCCATGGGCCTCAACGGGAATGTGATGCTGGAACATTCCAACTTCTCACTGGTATGGGGCGACGACAGCGCAAAAATTTACCGAGCCTTTCCTTCCACACTCACCCTTTCAGATTCATGGCAGTTCTATCTCGATCCATACATCACATACTTCAAGCCATCCGGACTAAGGCATCAGGCTAAAGCGAGAATCTACTTCACCCATAGCGACAACTCCAATTCGCAATCAACCAGCTCCGAGAATTATTATGCCGAATACAATGTTTCGAAAGACCTCACCAATATCGGCGAGCTGCATGCTACAGCAGGATTTGTAACCAATCAGTCCTATGTGCATGCCGAATTGTATTCAAGCAGTGGCCTGCCTGATAATCATCTGCAGAACTACGCGCTCTTCGCGCAGCTCGATAAAAAATTCTGGGAGGTGCTTAACATATCCGCCGGATTCCGTGGTGAATATTTCCAGATCAATACCACTGAAAATACGGTGAAACCCATTGTGCGTGCCGGCGCCAATCTGCAACTTGCCAAAAGTTCCTTTCTCCGTTTCTCCTATGGACAGGGATATCGTTATCCTACCATCACCGAAAAATTTATCAGCACCTCTGTAGGTGGTATTACCATCTTTCCCAACCCTGATCTGCAGCCCGAGACAAGCTGGAATGCCGAGCTAGGCATCAAGCAGGGTTTCCGTATCGCGCAGTTCATCGGCTTTATTGATCTCGCAACATTCTGGCAGGAATACTTCAATACCATTGAATACAACTATGCCTTGTGGGAACCGCAACTGGCAGGTTTTAAATTTGTGAATACCGGCCATACAAGGATGCGGGGCATTGACTTATCCTTAACCGGCGACGGACAACTTTCACCTTCAGTAGGACTGACGGTGATGGCCGGTTATACCTATACCTTGCCACAGGCGGTGGAGCCGCATTTTGAATATGCCTTTGATAATCCATCGGAAGGATTCATACCAAAGCCATTGAGCTATGTCTCTACCAGTTCCGATACCACCAATTATATTTTAAAATACCGCTTTCAGCACCTGTTCAAGATTGATGCGGAAGTATCCTGGAAATCTTTCGCGCTCGGAGCCAGTGAACGTTACTACAGCTTCATGCAGAATATTGATCAGACTTTCTTCGACCTGGATCGGCCAGGTTTATTGCCAACCGGTATTACCCGCTACCGGGAAGTACACAACAACGGAACCTGGGTGACAGATATGCGGCTCAGCTATGTCGTCAAAAAATATTATCGCATCGCCCTGGTAGCGAACAACATCTTCAATGTTGAATATTCATTGCGGCCGGTGAAGATAGAATCCATGCGCACGATAGCGTTGCAGTTAAGAGCGGATATCTGACCCTTCAAAATTTCAACAGGCAGATTTTCTCCTTCTTCAAACAGATGAAGTGCTTGCATAGAATGAACCATCCGTTTTGCTGAGGATAAGAATATTGCTCTCCCAACGAGGGTGATTACAACTTGACACACTGCCATATCTTGTCGAATGAAAATTATGTTTGATCCCCATCTTCATAATGTATGTATAAAAATAACAGGTGACGAATGGATATGCTATACTTTAGCACACTGTACAATTTCATGACCAACCGTCTCCTCCCCCTGGTGCTTTTACTTTTTTTCGCTATCGCCGCTATGGCGCAGGATGCTCCTGTAAAAACCCCTAAATCACTACAGGCGGAGCGCATCAGTCAATCCATACAGATAGACGGCGACTTATCGGATGCGGCATGGGCCGGAGCAGCCGTCGCAGGTGATTTTATGCAACTGGAGCCGGAGCCCGGTAAACCGGCACAACAACAAACAACAGTAAAAATCCTGTATGACGATGTGGCTATTTACGTTGGCGCCGTGATGTATGATACCTCAGGGAAACCCATTAATACAGAACTCTCTGCACGCGACAACATCAATGTTGCGGACTGGTTTGGTGTATTCATCGATTGCTACCGCGACGGACTGAATGGTGTAGGCATGATCATCACCGCTTCGGGCGTAGAGAATGACGCCAAGTATTCTGTGTTTGGAGAAGATTTCAGCTGGGATGCTGTATGGAGCTGCAAGGTTAAGGTAACGGATCGGCAATGGACGGCTGAGTTCCGTATTCCTTATTCCGCCCTTCGTTTTCCGGGTGATGCGGAACAATCATGGCGCATCAACTTCGGCCGGTTCATTAACCACAGCCGCGAAAAATCATTCTGGAGCGAGATTGATCCGGAGGTGAATGGATTCCTGAACCAGGCCGGACTGTTGAATGGCATTAAAGACATAAAGCCTCCTATCAGGCTGGCACTGTATCCATATGTGGCAGGTTATTATGAAAATTTCAACGATAAGAGCAGCAACCCTTCAGAAAACAGTTACGGTTTTAATGGCGGGCTCGACCTGAAGTATGGCATAACCGATGCGTTCACGCTGGATATGACACTCGTTCCTTATTTCGGACAGGTGCAGTCCGACGCACAGGTGCTCAACCTCTCACCCTTTGAAGTACGATTTGACGAGAAACGGCAATTCTTTACGGAAGGAACGGAGCTCTTCAACAAGGGCGGATTGTTTTATTCGCGCAGAGTAGGAGGCACACCGATTGGGTATAATGATGCTTACTCTTCTACCGGTGAACATGAAGTCGTAACCCAAAACCCCACGGAATCGCAGCTCATCAACGCCACTAAAATTTCAGGACGTACCAACAAGAACCTCGGCATTGGATATTTTAATGCCATCTCCACCGCCACACAGGCTGTCATCAAGAATACGGAAAACAATGAAGAGCGGGAAGTTCTCACCAGTCCGCTCACCAACTACAATGTGCTGGTATTTGACCAGGGCTTAAAAAATAACTCCTATGTCACGCTCATCAACACCAATGTGATGCGGGAAGGATCTTACTATGATGCCAATGTAACGGGAACCGAATTTCAGTTAAACAATAAGAAACAGTCGTATGGAATTTATGCCAACGGCACGGTCAGCCAAAAATATTTTGACGGGCTCAAGCATCCTGAAACGGGTTTCAATACCGGGCTGAACCTCCGTAAAATAAGCGGAAAATTCACAGGCACCATCTGGCAGTATATTCAAAGTGATACCTATGATCCGAATGATCTCGGTTACCTGAGCAATAATAATACATGGGGCGAAGGAATAGAAACCGCTTATAATATCTATGACCCGTTCGGGCCTTTCCTCAGCATGTCGTTTAACCTGAATACCTCTTATGTCCGTATCTATAATCCTAATGAGTTTCACAACTTTTCCGTGGGTGGTGAATGGTGGACGAAGCTGCGCAATTACCTGGCCGGAGGATTATTTTTCTACACAGAGCCGGTGATTACCTATGACTGGTGGGAACCCAGAACGCCCGGCAGATTCTATACCTACCCTGTTAATCATAACATCGGCGGCTGGTTTGAATCAGACTACACGAAAAAGTTCTCCTTCAGCTTCAATACCAATTTCAGAAAGTTTATAGAAGACGGACGATACCGGCTGAATTTTTATCTCTCGCCCCGCGCACGGGTAAACGATCATCTTTCCTTCTCGGTAAATTATGCCCACAACCGCTGGATTAATGATGTAGGATATGTTGATGAAGAAGATGAAAAAATTCTGTTCGGCATCCGCGACAATATCACCAATGAGCTGTCACTGAATGGAAGCTATGTGTTCAACAATGAAATGGGCATCAGCCTCAATGCCAGGCACTATTGGTCGTTTGCAGATTACAACAGCGTGAAAGAACTGGACAATGATGGTATGCTCATCAACACGGCATGGTCTCAACAGTTTCAACCTGCCGACTATAATATCAACTACAATGCTTTTACCATTGATTTGGTTTACCGCTGGCGTTTTGCTCCGGGAAGTGAAATAGATGTAGTGTGGAAGAATGCCATCTACCAGTATGCGCAGGGAAAGAGCGCGCTGGTGGAGGATTATATTGAGAATTTCCAGACAACATTTGATGCACCGGCCACCAACAACATTTCCGTGAAAGTGATTTATTATATTGACTACCTGATGGTGAAGAACTGGTTCCGGAAAAGCTCTTCAGGTGCATTTGTTCCTGATCTTCCAAAGGATACCGGTTGGCCAGATCATTCGATGCGTGCTGATCATTCGATGCGAAGCAGGATGTGACAGAGATATGGATTCAGCTACAAATCTTCAATAAGATTACAGCGGATTTACCCTTGATCAGCTTGACGGACATGATCATCACAAGCCCCGTACCTTCCGAAGGTCATTGATATGATTCAGCTTTCCTCCTTCACTCCTTGGCACTGTATGATAAGGTTGAATACTCACCTTCATCGAAAGTCCAGTATTGTCTTTAATTTTTTTTGAAAGGAAATGTGCCAGGGCCTGAACCTTCTCATGCGTGGCGGTTGCAGTGTCTTGCTGAAAATTCCATGCATGATATAACGGTTCATGCAGCTCTACCAATACCTCCACGGCATCCATAGCACCTTCCCTCGTTACCACCAGTTGATAGTGAGGCGCCAGTTCTGGCACGTCACTGATAACGGCTTCTATCTGTGTATGAAATAAATTCACGCCACGGATAATCAGCATATCATCAGCGCGGCCGCGGACCGGTCCCATCTTCACCATGGTTCGCTTCGCGCCACGATCGTAGTGCAGGTTGGTGATATCATTGGTCCAATAGCGGATGAGCGGCATGGCTTGCTTGGTAAGCGTAGTCAGCACCAGCACGCCATAAGCGCCTTCCGGCAGCGGCTCGCCGGTTTCCGGATGCACAATTTCCGGGAAGAAATGATCTTCCCAGACATAACTTCCGCTCCCACGTTCTTCAAAATCTTCCTGCGCCACACCAGGACCGATCACTTCACTGAGTCCGTAAATATTAGTGGCAATCACCTGCAGCGATTGCTGCACTTCTTCGCGAACGGTTTCTGTCCAGGGCTCTGCGCCCAACAACATATACTTCAAAGGCAGCGCATGCGGATCAATGCCGCGATTGCGGATTTCTTCGGCAAGCAGCAGCGCATAGGATGGTGTACAGCTCATCACCTCCGCCTGCAGATCAAGCAGCAACATAATTTGCCTGTCCGTCATGCCGCCTGAAACGGGAATCACAGTCATGCCCAATCGCTCGGCGCCATAGTGCAGGCCAAGTCCGCCCGTAAATAATCCATATCCATAAGCATTCTGAAGTTTCATACCGGGCTTCGCCCCTCCGGCCATCAGAGAGCGTGCATTCACTTCTGCAAAAATTTCAAGATCCTTCTTTGTATATCCGACGATGGTCGGTTTGCCGGTTGTTCCGGTAGAGGCATGAATCCGGATTACTTCCTTGGCCGGAACGGCAAACATCCCAAAAGGATAATGGTTGCGCAGGTCCGACTTTTTGATGAACGGCAGTTTATATAAATCATCCGTTGAGCCGACCGCAGAAATATCAATTCCCGCCCCGCGCCATTGATCTTTGTAAAAAGGAACCCTGTCATTTACGTACCGCAACAGCGCCAGGAGCCGTTGTTTTTGCAAGGCTCGCAGTTGAGGGAGCGGAAGGGTTTCATGATATGGCTCGAAAAGCATAGACAACTATCCTTCACTAAAATTATGAAATACGGGAAGATACCAATAAGAAAATAAGCTGGCGTTTTTGCGCAGAACCGTACACCTCGGCAACCGTTATGCGCCGGCCTTCTATCGCAATTTTAGCAGATTCAGTATGTCGATTCCACCGGATGCTTGGTCGAAAATCGGGTTGAAAAAAACAGGATATTCTATGCTATGTAGTATTTTCGGATGCTCATAAAAAAAATACAGGTTCCACAACATTTACAATGCTAATTGCCCCCTTGCATTTTGTGCAACAGGATACAAGGGTATCAGGATGCCGATGCATAACTTATCTTTCAAAGATTATCGAATCACCCATCAATATGCGAAGCAGTTTTTTGATCAGACCCTTTTGTCTTCTATTTCTCCTCGTGGTTACTACAGTAAATACCGACGCGCAATCCCCGCCGAAAAACTGGCATCTGCTTGATCCGGCGGCGGATGGATATTATGGCGTGAGCTGTAACAAAGCCTATGACGAATTGCTGAAAGGCAGAAATGCCCAACCTGTTGTAGTGGCCGTAATTGATCTTGGTACGGATGTCGGTCATGAAGATCTGAAGGCCAATATCTGGACTAATGCGAAAGAAATTCCCGGCAATGGCATTGATGATGACGGCAATGGTTATACAGATGACATTCATGGATGGAACTTTATCGGCGGCAAAAACGGGAATGTTCAGTACGACACTTTTGAGATTACCCGCCTGTACAAAATGCTGAACGAGAAATACGGCAATAAGACAACGGCTGAAATTCCTGCTGCGGAACGCGGAGAGTATAACCGTTACCTCAGCATAAAAGAAAAGTTTGACCGGCTGTCGCGCGAGCCGCGGTATAACTATGAATTTTATAATAGCCTGCGCAAGTCCATCACTTCCATGCTCGACGTGCTGGGCATGCAAAACCCAACCCTTGAACAGGTGGAGGCCTATCAGCCGCAGAGCGACAGTTTGATGATAGCGCAACAAGTGCTGATCAGTATTTTAAAGGAAGGCGCTTCCGTAGAGGAAGTGCTGAATGAGCTGAAAGATGAAGCAAATGACCTGGCAACGGACGCGCTCTATCATTATAATCCCGACTATGACCCGCGCAGCATTGTTGGCGACAACTATACAGATGAAACAGAACGTTATTATGGTAACCCGGATGTGTCGGTTCTCAACCCGCTGCATGGAACGCACGTGGCCGGTATAATTGGCGCGGACCGATCCAACACGATTGGCATCAATGGCATTGCCGGTGCAGCACAGCTGATGATTCTGCGGGCGGTACCGGATGGTGATGAGCGCGACAAAGATGTGGCGAACAGCATCCGCTACGCTACAGACAATGGCGCCAAAGTAATTAACATGAGTTTTGGCAAAGCCTACAGCTACGATAAAAGTGCGGTTGATGCGGCCGTAAAGTATGCCGCCTCAAAAGATGTATTGCTGGTACATGCGGCAGGCAATGATGGTGTCAATAACGATAAGGTGCCGCACTATCCAAGTAATCAGTTCCTCGATGGCACCTCCTCTTCCAACTGGATTGAGGTTGGCGCATCCTCGTACAGCAACAACGTCGCTTCCTTTTCCAACTATGGAAAAAAGGTGGTAGATCTCTTTGCGCCCGGTGTAGCTATTTACTCAACGGCGCCCGGCAACAAATACCGCAACCTGCAGGGAACAAGCATGGCGGCTCCCGTAGCTGCCGGCGTTGCCACCTTGCTCCGTTCTTATTTTCCCGAACTCAGTGCAGCCCAGGTTAAGAATATCATGATGAAGTCGGTGGTGAAAATGCCGGACAAAGTAGAATTACCTGGAAAGGAGGACAAAGCAAAAATGGTAAAACTGAAGAAGCTCTGCGTCAGTGGCGGCGTGGTGAATGCTTACAATGCCGTGGAACTGGCATTGAAGGAAACGGCCAGGTGACCAATGAGACGAAGGCTCTCCCCTTGTCAGCCGGCCATGGAATGTCCGGCAATGATCACCTGATCCGTATGTTTTTGCAAATAGGTGCGTATAATACCTTGCACTTCACGGTTATCCTTATAGTGTTCAATTGAATTTTTTGCAGCATCAAAATCTTGCGGTGCCTTATGTCTGTCAATGAAACCAAAACCAAGGTATCTGCCATCTTCCATCACAATCACACTGCATTCCTCCGCTGAACGGCCACTGCCGATCAATGCATAACTGCTGCTTTCTGATTTGATAGCAGCCAGCAAATCCGCAACCCGCTTGTTGTACACGGCAACACTCACCTTGCCGCAACACGCGCCATCACACATACCGGAAGCATGATCATAACAGGCGCCGTTTGATTGTTGCAGTCCGCAAAGCCTGGGGCATAACTGAAATGCCCGCAATTTTTCTGCGAGGCAAGAACGGGCCGCTTCGAGCGATGCGAAGGAGATCACCGGCCGGTCGAGTGGCTTCAGCTTCCTGATGCCGAATCGCCGGTATCCCTTCCCGTCTTCGTAACCATACAACCCGTAATTCCCGTCGGTAATTTTTTGTGCGGTGTTGAAGGGTGGAAAATATTTTTTGATCTCTGCAGATTCCAGCAGCATGGCAACGAGTTCATTGCCACAGAGGCGGTGATTGATGCGGTGAATCTGGTTCATCAGCATCGTGCTGGATCGTGTGGAGGATGTTGGAAAAATGCCCTGCACTCTTTGCTTCAGATTTTCTTTGCGAAATCTTCCCCTGTGCAGGAAATAATAACCGGCGGATGGCAAGAGGACAGGCGTCTTTCAGCAGATGCGGCGATTCCGTTATCTTCTTCTTCAGGAATCCTTCTATCACCCCTTCCTGATCCTTACGCAGCAGGCAATTGAATAATTCCAGCGCAGCCACCGCATCACTTTCCGCACGGTGAACAGGTCTTTGCTCGATCTGCAGCGTGCGGCAGAGGTTGTCAAGAGCATATGATCCTAATCCGGGAATGATCTTCCTGCTAAGCCGCAGCGTACACAATAGCTTGCGCTGGAAATTTATTCCTTCCCGCTGAAACGCATACTTCAGAAAAGTATAATCGAAGTGAGCATTGTGTGCAATCAAAATCCGGTTTCGCGTGAAAGCATCCAGTTCATCGGCGATGGACGCAAAGGGTGGCGCTGTTTCCACCATCTCATTCGTGATGCCGGTCAGTTGAGTGATGAAGACTGGTATGATTGAACCAGGTCGTACTAAGGAGGTGAAGCGATCGGTGATTTTCGTGCCGTCGAAATTAAGTATCGCGATCTCCGTGATATGATGACGCTCGGCATGATTACCGGTGGTTTTCTATGTCGAGTATGAATTTTACATACATTTGGATGACGACAGCCTGTGATCAAGAGTTTGGTTAAAAGCGTGATGGACGGATATTCAAATTTAGCAAGAAGGGCTATATTTCCCTATTTTGGAAACAGCACTTTCGGCACAAGGTGAAGGCAACACAATGTTCATGCTGTTGAGCGATGCGAAAAATGAGATCGCAGGGAACCCATAAGATCTGTTGAAGTCGCCACCGGCCTTTCATATGGCCCGGTAGTTAAACCGGTTTACCCATGCGACGCCTTGCAAATCAGCCAATGCCATAATACATGATTCTGGAAACAATAGTGGCATGGGCGGTGCCCAATTTATTACCTTCCTGCATAAGCTGCAACCATCTCTCCAACACCATTCATGCATACAATATTTGAACTGATTTACAAAGGCGCATTGCTGGGCATCATAACCGCATTTTCATTCGGGCCCATTTTCTTTACCATTATTGAAACAATTATTACCCGCGGGCATCGCTGGCCATCAATGTATATTGGTGTTTTATTGAGCGATGTGCTTATCATCACCGCTTCCTTTTTCAGTGTTGGCACATTGATGCAGCACGAAACGGTTTCAATGCCGTTGGAGCGGCAGGTGGCGGGCTGTTATTGATATTTGGTTTATATCATCTTTGGAAACCTGTGGCTACACCTAAAACAATTGACATCAGGCGCCCTTCTCATTTCAGTCACCTGATGTTTATCCTCAAAGGGTTAGTGATCAATACGCTGAACCCATTTGTTTTCATTTACTGGCTTAGCGCGGTGAGTATCGTTTCAATTGATAAGGAATACAATGATGCGGAGAAGGTCCTGTTTTTTGGCGCGGCTGTCCTTTGCAACTTTTTCTTCGACCTGCTGAAAACTTTTCTTGCCAACGAACCAACACCTCATGACACAACGTATCATGAATGTTATTTCCAAAGCCGTTGGTTGCGGTATTATTTAGTTTGGCGCACGCCTGATTTACAAGACTATTTTTAACTGACAAGTATCACCTTAGGCTTCCGGAATTATCCTGGTAATCCGGCAATGCGGACATTGACAATCAGGCGGGTCAGCTTACCGGTTCAATACTATAAAGCACCCATCCATCCGGATAACTACGCAGTACCCGCAGCCGGAAATGATCATGGAAAGTGTCCCAGTTCAGCATGGGATTTTTACTTTTATAATGCTGCGAAAAATAGTCGTAGTTAAAAAGCAGCAAGGGTTATCGCAGTTCTGTCACGCGGTTAAAATAAAGGTCAATCACGGGGTTCTTCACATGGTAGGATGAAAGCGCGCCAACCATGTCACAGGTATAAACGGTTTGGCGGCATATGTTTCCAGTGAGGATGCGATCTCCCTTTCCGTACGATTAATTGAATAGATTTTTTGAAAGGAGAAAATGAAAAGCGTTAGCTGAATCACGGTAATCATAGCAACAAGGAGCCATCTTGTTCTGATTTCTGTAAGATACTTTGTCTCCACTCGTCTGAAAGCCGGATAAAAAATCAGCAACACCATTGGAAAACTCTGTAACAGGTAACGGTTATTCTGGTAATGCAATCCGGCGATAAACAACCCGTATGCAAGCACCATAAAGGCAAGCATCCTGATTGCTGCCGGCGCGAAGTCTTTCCGCTTAAGAAAGAGCAGCAGTACAATGCCTGCAAACAGAAAAGCCGGATGGATGATATTATAGGTCGCGACTGCAATATTCCACGCCGAATAATGCTGACTGCCATCAGCATTCTGAAAATCACTGCGGAAAAAATTCTTTGCTGACCAGGCATAGGCATTGGATGCATAGTCGATAAAGAAGTGACCATCTTCTCTTTGCAAAAAGAGAATTCTGCCACGGATAATCCAGTCAGGAAGTAATGCGCAGCAGAATAGCAGGAGAAAGATGGCTGCCTGATAATCTCTTCCTCGCAGGACTGCGCTGAAAAGCAAAATTGCCGGAAAAAGTAAAAGGATCATCACCGCATATCTTGTTGAAAGGGCGAGGCCGGTAAAAAGAGAAAAAAGACCGGCATCCATTGGTGAGTGCAATTTTACATACCGCAGGCAATGATAAAGAGCAGCAATCACAAAAAACAGGCAGAGCATATCGGACATGCTGAGCAACCCAAAACGAAGGACATAAGGTGATAAAAAAAAGAAAGTAAGGAGATACAGGTTCGATGTTGCCATTTCGCCAAATAAAAGGCTGCTCAATTTTTTCATGTAAAAAAAAGCGGCGGCGAGTGCAACCATCGATACGAGTTGTAATGCAACGATATCATTCCCAATTGCCTTTGAAAACAGCCAGGCTACCAAAGAATAAGATATCGGAAAATAAGAATGAGCCAGCGGTATTCCACGGTCAAAGTAAGCATGCAGGGCACCGGTAAGCCGAAGGTATTCATGTGCATCCTGGCCATACAGGCCGTTAAATGGCAGTAAGCAGGAGACGAGCAGCAGGCATAACAGCAGCAGGAAGGGAATCCAATAATCTGATGAAATAATGAGCGCGGAAATTTTCATTGTGCCTGCTGTGATAAAAACACCCTATCAAAGATATTCATAGGATGATGATAATTCCATCCGGCGATTCATCAAAAAGCCGGTTACCCCTCATGGCACCAGCGAAGCGGCGCAAAAAAATAGGCAGTGATTCTGTCACTGCCTATTCAAGCTATAAAATGTAAGATGAGCAACTATTGCTTTGTTTCTAGCAATTTAAAGAACTGATCCAATTGCGGAAGAATAACGATCCGTGTGCGGCGATTCGCGGAACGGCCTTCATCGCTGTCATTCGGTGCGATAGAAATGTATTCACTTCTTCCTGCGGCGATCATACGCTTGGGATCAACAGCATAGTCCTTTTGCAGGATGCGGGTAACCGCAGTGGCACGCAAAACACTAAGATCCCAGTTGTCTTTGATAAAGCTCGTCTTGATGGGCTTATTATCTGTATGTCCTTCTACCATAAACTGAATATCCGGTTGTGCATTCACCACGGCAGCCACTTTGCCCAGCACGGCTTTGGCGGCAGGTGTAACTTCATAGCTTCCGCTCTTGAACAACATCTTGTCGGAGATGGAAATAAATACGGCGCTACCTTCCACCTTGATCTCCACATCTTTATCGTTCACATCTTTTAATGCCCCCTTCAGGTTCATCACCAACGCCATGTTGAGGGAATCCTTTTTCGCCATTGATACCTGCAGGTCTTTGATATAAGCATCTTTCAAATTAAGGTTGTCAAGTGATTTCTTAATGCTCTCCGCTTGCGTGGCAGAAATTACCGAAAGGTTCTGCAACTGGTTAACGGCCGTTGTGTAGTTTTCTTTGTAGAAAGCATTCTCCTTCTCCAGGTCAGCCACCTTCTTGTCATTTACTTCCTTTTGCGTAAGGCAGGTCTTCAGTTGATCTTCCACCTTTGCATAATCCGTCTTTAACGAATCATATTTAGCCACCTGGCTATTGAATTTTTTAGTACTCACACATGCCGTCATCACCATTGATAGAGCGATGAACAACGTTAAATTTCTCAGGTTCATAGTTTTTTAAGATTTAGCACAAAAGTAAGCTATGAATTGCAATTGTTGGTACTAAGCTGGTGCCCTTTTCCATGATATTTATCAGCCTTCCATTGAAAGTGGGCACAAACGAATAAAGGAGTAGTGAATTGATAAGTGATGATTTGCCCAACCGGCGACAGCGCTCACCACCATCCTGGCAGGATGTAGCAATTGAATATCTTCGTAGTCTGTGAATCAACTTTTCAGGATATTTAAAGTAGATGCTGCCGAGGCAAACAAAATTGCCGCGACACCTGATGCGCCGCATAACCATGACTTTGAAGAACTGTTGATTGGGATCCGCGGCGAGATGGAGCATTTTATTGATTTCAAATCAGAAAAGCTCAAAGCACCCTTTGTTTCTTTTGTAACCAGGGGCAAGGTGCACCGTGTTATGCCAACAGGAAAGCGGGGAAAATTCGAAAGCTGGGTGCTGCGCTTTAAAAGCGAGTTCATTCCGGAAACAACCTTTCAGCTCTATTCCCACTACCACGACCATGCGAATCTTCTGCTCGATGACAATGCCTGTTTCAGGAGATTGACGGCCGTTTGCGAATTGATCCATACTGAAATGGAGCAGGATACACCCGACCTTGCGATCGTAAGACCATTGCTCAACGCTCTGTTTATCATGATCGAATCAGCTAGGAGAAAACAGCAGGTAACACGCCCGGAATGGCAGAAAACCCAGAATGTGACGTTTAAAAATTTCCTGAAAATACTGGAAGAAAACTTTCGCAGAGCGGAAGGCGTAGAATTTTATGCAGCTAAATTGTTTATGACTTCCCGCAATCTCAATATTATTTGCCAGCATATATTACAGCAAAGTGTTTCAGAAATTATTGAAACAAGAAAACTGATCGAAGCCAAGAATCTTTTGATCAGCACTGATAAGTCTGTTTCAGAAATTGGTTTCGATCTGGGCTATAATGAGAAATCCTATTTCACCAGCGTGTTCCGCAAAAAGTCGGGGCAAACGCCCACTGAGTTCCGCGAGGAGATGAGAAACCTGATTTCCTGAATCTACCACACAATTACCGATTGCTGATACCGGCCCACGCTCCGGCTATCGCATCTTTGTGCCATTAAACCATCACTTATCTCTTAACCTAAAAAAAACAATATGCAAACATCCTTATTGATTCCTAATGAAAGAGCCACCACCACCAAGTGGGTATCAGATGCCGCGCACAGTGAACTGGCATTTAAAGTGAAACACCTGATGATCGCCAACGTGAAAGGGGCATTTCGAACATTTACCGCCGAAATTGATGGCGAAGACTTCACTGACTCTCCCGTCACTGTAACTATTGACGCTTCTTCTGTTGATACCAACGATGACGTCCGCGACAATCATCTGAAAGGTGCGGATTTCTTTGATGTGGTAAACCACAGTGAAATTCGTTTTACCGGCACCACTTTCAAAAAAACAACAGGCGATAATTATAAATTTACCGGTCAGCTCATGATAAAAGGCGTGAGTCATCCGGTTACACTCGATGTGGAGTTTGGCGGCATCAACAAAGATCCGTGGGGTAATGAGAAAGCCGCCTTTTCATTGAGCGGAAAAATCAGCCGCAAAGAGTGGGGACTGCATTGGAATACTGCCCTGGAAACCGGTGGTATGCTACTGGGTGATGAGGTACAGATAATGGCGGATGTTCAATTTATTAAACAATCAAAATAGCAATCAGCATTTTGAAGATGGACAGAATGCAGTTTCTTAAATCAATGGTGCCGCTTGCCCTGACACCATTAGCAATCAGCGCTATGAAACTCAATGAACTGAATAAAATGACTGCTCCCTTCCGCAGCACGGAAAAAATGCCCGTGCTGTTTTTGGGGCATGGCAGCCCGATGAATGCCATTGAAGAAAACGAATTTGTTACCGGCTTCAGAAATATCGGGAAAACGCTGCCAAGGCCTGCTGCTATCCTTTGCGTTTCGGCACATTGGGAAACAAGAGGGACCTTAGTAACAGCCATGGCTAATCCGCCCACTATTCATGACTTCGGTGGATTTCCGAAGGAACTATTCGATGTGCAGTATCCGGCACCGGGAAGCCCTGCATTGGCACAAGAAACAAAATCCATTATCCGCAAAACCGAGATCGGATTGGACGATCAGTGGGGACTTGATCACGGCGCATGGAGCGTCATAAAACACCTCTATCCCGATGCCGATGTCCCCGTGATTCAAATGAGTCTTGATTACTATCAGACGCCGCAATATCACTATGAGTTGGCCAAAGAGCTGGCAGTGCTGCGTACTAGAGGAGTGCTGATTGTCGGAAGCGGGAATATGGTGCATAACCTCGGCATGGTAGCCTGGGATAAACTGAATGCCGGAGAATACGGGTATGACTGGGCGCTGGAAGCAAGGTCGCAGATGAAAAAATTTATGTTGGATGGCGACCACCGGTCACTCATCCAATACCAATCGCAGGGCAAAGCATTTGAGTTGGCCATCCCTTCACCGGAGCATTATCTTCCATTGCTGTATACGCTGGCGCTGCAAGAAAAAGATGATAAAATCACGCTGTTCAACGACAAAGCGATTGCCGGCTCACTTACCATGACCTCGGTAAAGATTGATAAGGCATAGAGTATTTTTTTCGGTTCAAAACGGAAAAGTTCTTCAGCACGACGCAGCGAGGTGGCTTTTTGCAACAGAAAAATCCGGGACGATACTGTATGACCCGCTGACAGTACGATGCGCCGGCAGATGAGGTCGCTTTTTCATTTCGTGATTTTTCATTGATCTTCGTGGGACAGGTTTTTAATTAGCCATTCCATCCCATGAAAATTCTCTGTATCGGTGAAGCGCTGATCGATATGTTTTGCACGGAACGATGTACCTCACTGGTAACCGGAGAGCACTTCCTCAAGAAACCGGGCGGTGCTCCTACCAATGTTGCCGCAGCTATCGCCTCGCTGGGAGGCGAAGTGGAGCTTGCTGCCAAAGTTGGGGCAGATCCGTTTGGCACACAGCTTCTGCAGGTGATGAAGGAGTTTGGTGTTTCCACCAGGTGGATGTTGCAGGATCAGCATCATTTTACCACCATGGCATTTGTATCCCTGAATGAAGCAGGTGAGCGTGATTTCGTCTTTCACCGTGGCGCAGACCGTGAGCTGGAACATAAGGAAGTGGACGGCATCCAGCCGAATGAATATGCCATCGTGCATTTTGGCAGTGCCACGGCATTCCTCGGCGGTCCTTTACGCGACGCTTATGAGTCACTGCTGAATCGTTCGGTCCGGCAAGGTGTGTTTGTAAGCTTCGACCCCAATTACCGTGATGCATTGTTTGGCGATAATCATTCTTTGTTTATTGATCAGTCGTGGAATTTCATCCGTCATGCCGGTTTTTTTAAAGTAAGCGAAGGAGAGGCAAGACTACTTACCGGAAAAGCGACACCGGAAGAGGCGGCGCAATTTTTCCGCGAAAAATCAACATCCGTCTTTGCCATTACCATGGGTGAAAAAGGTACGCTGCTCGGCTTCGGGGAAGAAATAGTCATCGTACCAAGCATCGCCATCAACTGTATAGATACTACCGGAGCCGGTGATGCTTTCGTAGGAGCGGTATTGTATCAGCTCAGCAGAATTCCGGAAGTTAAATTAGATGAACTCTCATTTGAAGTTTGGAAAAGTATCGTTGCAAAAGCGAATAAGGCGGGCGCCCGCACCTGTGAATCCATGGGTGCCATGGAGGCCTTTAAAAGACTTAGCAGCGATCTTTTAACATGAACCCGTTTGCGGAACCTGTTCAGCCCCGGAAACGATCCTTTTGTTGTAATGGCCGCCTGCTTATGATCTAAGCTTTGATTTTAAATCATCCACTTTCGCCTCAATCCTGTTTACCACGGCTTTCTTTACGAAAGCAAAAATTACCAAAACAATACCTGATAAGAGCACCTGAAATCCAAGCAGTGTGCTGATGCCAACTGCGCCAACACCGGTATTGGTGATAGTCATGATGCCGGCTATGCATGACAGTATGCCCGTTATAACCATTAGCCAGCCAAGCCAGCCCTGCTTTCTGAGTGGCCATCCGGAAGCAACCAGGTTATAGCCTGTAAGCAACATCCAGAGTCCGAAAATGATGGTTAGTGTTTTCATGGTCGCAAACATATTCAGGGTCATAAAGAGTCCCAGCAAGGCGGTGAGCAGGCTCCAGGCGAGTGAGCTTGTTTCCCGTTCCGCAGAATCTGCCGCCAGCCAGCCAATCACACCGGCTATACCAATCAGCAATACCACCACGGCAAACCAGATCGAGATGCCCGCCAACACGGCGGCGGGGTTGTTAAAAATGAAAATGCTCAGGATGATCATCAGTATTCCTTGCAATAAAATCAACCACCATTTTTTTAGCATTGTTTGCAGCATGATTGTCAGGCTTTAGTGGTGAAGAAAAAAATGTTGCGGCAAAATAGGAAAAAGTAGAAGAGACTGAAGAAGCAAAAGAAGAACGATTACCAGCACAAATATTTGGATATCGAAGAGCGCTCTATTTATCTGCAATATTTTTGATATCGGTTCAGGTTAATTTATGATTTTTTAAGTCGCCATTTACCATTACTAAAAATACAATATTCCTTATTGTCATAGCTAAACTCAAGTCCGTCTGATAACCAAATTCTTATCTCCTTAGTGTCAAGGTCCCGGAACCCTATAATAAGGTTGCCTTTAGTCAAGCCACATATAACAAAAGTCCCGTCTGTTCGGTTAAATTGAGATGTATACCATTTTCTTGAATAGTCTAAATCAATGGAGCCTTCCTTTATAGAAACTTTTCCGCCAGCAGTTGCGTCTATATGTTGCAAGTATAAATTGGTTTCAGATTTTAAAATCATATGTATATACATTTCCAAGTAATCAGGAATGGAATCTTCAAATAACCTATTGTCATCGCTCTCACTAAAATTAGGGGAATAGTCCCCTTCCAAAAAACTGATTGGAACCACCTCATTGGGAAATCCCATTCCATTAGATGCAACTTGCGCATGGGCTGACGAAGCAAGCAGCCCAAACAGGAAAACAAAAATTGTCATTTTCATTTCATTGCTTTTTTGAATGATTAATTGCTATCAATCAGTTGGAATTCCGATGCCTGCCTGCTAACCGCTTATAAAAAGTTTTCGGGCATGATGGACTGCAGGGTTCATCCTCAATGGCATTTGTCGCAACCTTTTTTAGGATGCCTTTGCGCGGAATTGTCTGACATGGCAGCACTCTTTCAGCAACAGGCCAGACCTGCACTCATTCATCTGTATTCGGTCAACAGCATTGTTGCTGCTTCATTAAGCGCAATCGCGGGTTTGATCAAAGGCGATGCGAATTACGCTGCCACAGTTTTGTTACTTCCTCTTTCCATCATCCACCCGATAACGGCACCGATCACTGCGCCAAAGAGGGCATTGACCACCACATCAACAATTATCAGGGTTCCATCGTACATATTCATGGTGGAATACATAAAAAGGTCAAAAGAAGTTTGTATGAGAAAGGCAAGTGTGCCACCGATTACGGCTCCTTTCATGATACCCACCATATTAGACCAGGAGCAGACCATGGCGATAGCCAATGTCCAGCCAAAATTGGCAATAAAGATCAAAACAAGCATGGATGCGGCAGGGTTTTCCATGTCTTTCATCAACCCATCATACTGGATCGTGTGCGCTGTATAGAATGGCATCAACAGGTTTCCGAAAATGAGCCATCCGAGTAGGAATGCGGCCACTGCACCGGCCAGGGCAGCAAGCAATGTCTTTGTGTTCATGAGTGCTGAGTTTAAGGGTTAAAAAAAACTGATGGAAGATAATGTATATTTAATATTTTAACATTATTTACCAGGTTAACTTATGCACATCGGCAGCAGTGGTCCTGCCGGAGCCGACAGCCTTTCCTGAGATGCAGCACAATGCGACTTTTCAACCCGTATTATTTATAAGAAGTATCACACTTTGCTACGACGGAGCACTGCTACGGTTTAATAGAATACCTTATAACCAAATCAATTACTGCAGGCTTCATTTGCCAGGATACATTTTCTGAATATGCCTGATATGACTGGCAATCATTTTTTGCAGGATCCCTATATTGATATCAGCAAGCTGTTTGATGTAGATGCATCCCTTTTCCGTTTTATGCTTCCCCAATTGCTCCAGCAACTCCTCCCGCTTTTCAAATTGCCCGGAAAGATAAATGGTTAAAGCGGCAGCCCTCGGTGAAAATGCAAGCAGTGGACTATCGCCTTCCCTGCCGCTCTCATATTTATAGTGATAACTTCCAAAACCGATGATAGACGGGCCCCAGAGTTTCGGCTCCATGCCGGTTGACTTCTTAAAAAGCTCTACCAGTGCGAAGCTGTCCTTGCGCTTGGTCTCCGATTTAATTGCATTGATGAAGGCTGTTACGCTTACCGTAGTCGCTATGGTTTTATTCTTCGCCATTGGTGTAAATCATTTTGGGTTGCTGCCTGACCAAGCTACAAATATTCATGCAATCATTGTGAGCTGCGCCAGGTTGCCGCTGACAGAAATTTTATTTTTTGAACTGAACCCGGATTTTTTAAAATGAAGAATACCATGTCGCCACGTCGCTGCACAGCCAATGTCTTGCTCATTTTTTTCAAAAAGAAAAAGCTTCACAAGTCCGGGCAGCGCCACGCAGGGAGTTTATGCGTTGCTGTTTTGACCTGCAAAATGCGGATTGAATTCATCTCAGCAAGCTCACCACCTGCACTACCGGTTTCAAAGCCACCTTCGTACTCTTCGCTGATAGTCACCATACTGCACTCCGAAATCTTTCGAAAGCCGAGGCTCTTCATAAAAAATGATAAAAGCATTGAAAGCTCCGAAAATGATGCATGAATAGATCCCCAGGCTGGCCGACCTAAAGAAGATGGCTTCTCCCCATAAAATTAACATCACACCCACATACATTGGATTGCGGGAATACTGGTACAGTCCACTTACGATGAGTCGCCTGGCCGGATCAAGGGGAGAAAGCGTACCTCTTCCCTTAACGGCAAAGCTTACGATGCAGACCAGCATGACAACCAGGCCGGCAAGTGAAACAGTTGTGCCTGCATAATGATGAAAACCAAGGTGCGGGGTAAACGTGTCATTCAACAAATTCCTAACAAGGAGCATGGGCAGTAAGCCCGCGACAATTCCCGGCTGAAGAACGGTAAAGATCAAATTCGAGAGGAATAATGAAAACAGTGTGCGCTCCTTCTGCATGATGAATCAAGTCAGCAGGCTGCTTGTTACACCTGCCTGTCTGTTGTAAGATGAAATATACACCCTGATCTTTCAATTGAAAAATCCAGGCAAAACAAAACATCATCAGCGGCGGAATCAAAACGGACTCACATGTAAGGGTTCATCCGTATTTTTACCGGTCAATTAATCTTCCCGACTATGATGTATACCCGAACAGCTTTGACATGGATAGTAATTACGATGCTAATAATTTATGGATGTGGCGTGGGATCAGGTGAGCAATCTGCAACAGACAGGCAGCATCAGCCTGACAGTTCCTGGATTGAGCCGGCGAGCATCAATAACCTCTTCCTTGATAGCCTGGCCATTTCCCGGTTTTTAGCTGCTCATCCTGAATTCAGAGATCAAAACGATCAGGTTTGGAAGTTTTACCAACCACGCAACTACCAGTTCGCATGGTTTAACAACGATGGGATAGCTGAGCAGGCTGCCAACTTCATGAATATGCTGATGAACTATCGTGAAGAAGGTATCACCGATTCCACGGTCTTTAATCCCCGTCTTAAATTGCTCTATGATTCATTGTCGGCCGGCAGTTACGTCATACAGGGTGTTGACCCGGTGATCACGGAAACAGAGTTGCTGCTGTCCGCCTCCTTTTTTAAGTATGCCCAGGAAATATGGGGAGGCATTGGCGAGAAAGAGCTGAAGGACTTCGATTGGTTCATTAAACGCAAGAGGTTGCCCTATGTGGCCATGCTTGATTCCATGCTGTCGAACCCTCAGTATTTCGCACAGCAAAAAACGGTGTACCGCCAGTATGATTTATTGAAAGCCCAGCTCAGGCAATATTATTCATTAGAGAAGATGGGAGGCTGGCAGGCAATTGTGGCAGACAAGAAATCGTATAAACCAGGCGATTCTTCATTGATCATCCGCGATATCCGCTTGCGGCTCTTTCTATTAGGAGATTTGACTTCACCGGATACGCTGAGTCCGCAGTATGATATTCCGCTGGAAACGGCGGTTAAGAATTTCCAGGAGCGCCACGGACTCGCCGTGGATGGGGTGATTGGCAATGCAATGATAGAAGCGCTGAATATTCCCGTCGGAAAACGCATTCAACAGATTATTGTCAATATGGAGCGCAGCCGCTGGGTGCCGGCGAAGCTGGAAGGAGATTACCTGGCTGTGAATATTCCGGAATTCAAACTGCATGTGTATGAACATGACTCCATGATGTGGGAATGTAATGTGGTGGTAGGCTCCATCACCAATCAAACGGTGATTTTTAATGATAACATGCGGTATGTTGTGTTTAGTCCTTACTGGAATATTCCATCCAGCATTATAGCGAAGGAAATACTGCCCGCGGCGAAACGAAATGCAAATTATATTTCAAGTCATAACATGGAAGTGGTGGCGGGCGGAAAGGTGATCAGTCCTTCCTCTGTCAACTGGAGCAATTATTCCGGCTATGGCTTCCCGTATGCCATACGGCAAAAACCCGGACCGAATAATTCGCTGGGCCGTGTGAAGTTTCTCTTTCCCAACAACTACTCGATCTATCTGCATGATACACCCGCCAAGAGCCTGTTCAATGAACCTGCCCGTGCTTTCAGTCATGGATGTATAAGAGTGGGTGAGCCGGTGAAGCTGGCGGAATACCTGCTGCGAAACGATTCGCTGTGGACGCCGGAAAAAATTTCTGCGGCGATGAACAGCGAAAAGGAAACAACCGTCACGCTGAAGACACCGGTGCCGGTATTCATCGCCTACTTTACTGCCTGGGTGGATCGCAAGGGAAGGTTAAATTTCCGAAAGGATATTTATGGCCATGATGCAAGGCTGGCCAAAGTGCTGTTTAACAATCCCGATTTATAATATCATACCGGTGACTCAATAATTAATTACCTGCTGTTCAATGGTCGCCGGCAGTTCACGATATTCATACTGTTGATTCCGAAGCCGTGGCTCGAAGCCTGCTTCACGGATGGCCTCTTGAATGCCATTGGCCGTAAAGCGGTGCGGCGCGCCTGCTGCACTCACCACATTTTCTTCAATCATGATAGAACCGAAATCATTGGCTCCGGCATGCAGGCAGATTTCCGCAATGTCCTTTCCCACGGTGAGCCAGGAGGCCTGGATATTTTTGATGTTTGGCAACATGATACGGCTCATGGCAATCATTCGAATGTATTCATCACCGTTCACGCTGTTCCGTACGCCGCGAATCCTTCTCAATAATGTGCCTTCATCCTGGAAAGGCCAGGGGATAAAGGCAATAAATCCATTCGCGTCAGCGGGCTTTTCTGATTGCACTTGCCGCAGCCATACGAGGTGTTCAAATCGCTCATAGAGTGTTTCCACATGTCCCAGCATCATGGTCGCGGAAGTGGTGAGTCCTAGTTGATGTGCGGCACGCATCACATTCAGCCATTCCTGTCCGCTGCATTTGCCTTTGGAAATCAACCGGCGGACACGGTCGTTTAGAATTTCCGCTCCTGCACCCGGCAACGAATCCAGCCCGGCGTCCATCAGCGCTTTCAGCACTTCCGTATGCGTTGACTTTTCAAGTTTGGTGATGTGCGCAATTTCCGGCGGGCCGAGCGAATGAAGTTTTAAACCCGGGTAAAGCGATTTCAGTTCTTTGAAGAGCTGTACATAATAGCTTAACCCCAAATCAGGATGATGACCTCCCTGTAGCAGCAGCTGTTCACCGCCCAAACGGTACGTTTCATCAATCTTCTGTTTGTACTGATCAATCGTGGTGATGTATGCATCCGGTGCACCGGGTTTGCGGAAGAAGTTACAGAACTTACAGTTGGCTATGCAAACATTGGTGGTGTTCACATTTCTGTCTATTATCCAGGTCACCACCTTTTCCGGCTTCTGCTTCATGCGCAGTGCATGCGCCACGGCCATCAGCTCCGCCGTTGGCACCGTTTCAAATAAATGCATTCCTTCTTCTATCGAAAGAAACTCAAATTGCAGCGCACGTTCTATGAGTTGGCCTGTAAGCATGATGGAAGAACAAAGATAGAAGGGAAAAGTTGACATGGTGTATTCCTGCGCGCAGGTGAACAGGTTCTTCCTACGCGGTATCCAGAAAACCGGCTGCCGGCTACGTGACTTTCAACACGGATTTTTTATTGATACTATTTTCTCTATAACAAGATTGCTCTGCAAAGTGAGGGTGCAGCGGTCTTTCGTTACTATTACCTTCGCGGGCAGAGGATAAATTTTAGATTAATTGGAAACACCATTCGACTCTGATCAGGGTGACAGTGATAATTTGCTGATCGGAATCGAAACATATTTCATTGGGTGATCCGGAAACTTGTCAAACACCCGTCATCGTATCTGCATTGGACATTACTCTCTAATGTGTATTTTTGACACTTAACCGAACAGCATGATAGCGTTTAAAAAGAGCACACTTAAAAACGGGCTGAAGATAATTGTACATGAAGATTCCTCTACGCCGCTTGCCGCCGTCAACTTGCTATATAATGTCGGTTCAAGGGACGAGACGCCGGATCAGACCGGTTTTGCGCACTTGTTTGAACACCTGATGTTTGGCGGATCGCGCAACATCCCGGTTTTTGATGAGCCTTTACAAAAAGCAAGCGGCGAAAACAATGCTTTCACTTCCACGGATATCACCAATTATTATGAGACGCTGCCTGCGCATAATCTTGAAACAGCGCTGTGGCTGGAGTCTGACCGGATGAATGAGCTTGCCTTCAGCGAACATTCGCTGGATGTGCAGCGAAAAGTGGTGTGTGAAGAATTTAAAGAACATTACATCAACCAGCCTTATGGTGATGTGTGGCATAAGCTCCGTGAACTTTCTTACAGCACTCATCCATACCAATGGCCCACCATCGGCAAAAAACTGGCACACATTGAAGAAGCAAAACTCAGCGATGTGAAATCTTTTTTTTACAAACATTATCGCCCGGATAATGCGATACTCGTGGTAGCCGGATTTGTGAAGGCGGAGGAGATTTTCACTTTGGCGGAAAAATGGTTTGGCGATATTCCGGCAGGCCATAAGCCACCAAGAAATATCCCGCAAGAACCTCCGCAAAGAGGTTTGAAAAGCTTAACGATAGAAGCGGATGTGCCCCTGGATGCTATCTACAAAACCTGGCACATGCCGGCACGTATGGATGCGCGCTACTATGCTGCCGATCTCATCACCGATGTTTTATCAGGGGGGAAATCAAGCAGGTTGTATCAGTCATTGGTGAAAGAGAAAAAATTGTTTTCCGAAGTCAATGCTTACCAGACCGGTTCCATAGATCCCGGGTTGATTGTGGTGGAAGGGAAACTGGTGAAGGGAGTGAAAATGGATCAGGCAGAAAACGCAATTGATGAAGAGATCAGCAAGATGGCCGGCGGACTTATTGACGAAACGGAACTGACGAAAGTGAAAAACAGGGTGGAAGCGCAGATTATTTTTTCGGAGACAGAGTTATTAAATAAAGCCATGAACCTCGCTTACTACGAATTGCTCGGTGATGCCAACCTGGTAAATGACGAAGCGGATCATTACCTCAACACCTCCGCTGCCGATATTCAAAAACAGGCGCAGGATATTTTTACAGCCGATAACTGTTCTGTGCTATACTATCATTCGAAAAACTGATATCCTGTTCAGTGGTTGAGCACATTGCCATCTGAAAGCGAATACGAATCGCTGCATCATTAATTCCGTAATTTAGCTACTCTATTTTCCGGTTACTCCTCAAAAATGTAATGAATCATGAAAAAATTAATTCTACTCCTGCTGATAACCCTCGTTTGTAATTCCATAAAAGTTTATGCGCAGAATCTCCCGCACTGGATTACAGAGGAAGAACGCAGCCTCCTTCCTACCTATCTCATCAATACCGAAGGCCTACGGGATGTTAATCCGCCTGCGTTCCTGCCAAGAACAGCGGCCGAATGGGAAGAAATACAAGGATTGGTCATCACCTGGACAAGCTACACTTCGATATTAAAACCCATTGTAGCGGCAGCACAGCTGGAATGCAAGGTTTATATCGTCTGCTCCGATTCGAACAGTGTAAAAAACACACTCACTTCAGCCGGCATACCATTGACCAACATCAAATTTGTGATAAAACCATTTGACTCTGTTTGGTGCCGTGACTATGGTCCCTGGAATATTTATAAAGATGATGTAACACAACTGTCGCTGATAGACTGGATTTATAACCGTCCGCGTCCCAAAGATGATGTGATTCCCGGAGCCCTGGCTACTGCCATCGGTTTGCCAATTTATCAAACGACCGTGGCCCCTTATGACCTCGTGCATACAGGAGGTAATTTCATGGTGGATGGCCATAATACCGCTTTCTCCTCCAAGCTCATTCTGACAGACAATGGGCCGGGCAATGATTTTAATGCATCGGTAAAATCAGTAGCGGACATTGATACGATCCTTAAGAAATACATGGGCATCAACCGCTATGTGCTGATGGAAACACTGCCATACGATGAAATACATCACATTGATATGCACATGAAACTGCTGGATGAAGAAACATTGCTGATTGGAGAGTTTCCGGCAGGCGTGGCAGACGGCCCGCAGATTGAAGCGAACATTCAATACATCCAGGACAACTATCTCAACTGTTATGGAAGACCGTATAAAATTGTACGTATTCCGATGCCACCAAGCACAACCGGCAAATATGTTCCGCAAACTTATTACCGCACCTATACCAATTCGGTGATCGTGAATAAAACGGTAATCGTTCCGACTTACCGGCAGGAATATGACACCACTGCCATCCGTATCTATAAAGAAAATATGCCGGGCTATAAAATTGTATCCATTGATTGCGACGATGGCGGGGCTCCTATTATCTCCGCTTTGGGTGCTGTGCATTGCATCACCAAAGAAATTTCGGCAGGTGATCCTATATGGATTTCGCATGCACCCTTGCAGGAAAAAGCCATATCCGCAAGCCCGATTCTGGTAGAAGCCAAAATCAAAACTCCGTCAGGTGTGAGTGATGCTTCCGTGTTTTGGTCGGTGGACACTACCGTTGGATATACAGAAGTACCCATGACAGCGGCGGTCAACGACACCTTCTATGCTTACCTGCCGGCGCAAACAGCGGCAACTAAAGTTTTTTATTACATCCATGCATCCTCCAACAGCGGAAGAAGCATCAGCAAACCCATGACTGCACCAGCGGGTTACTGGGAATTTGCTGTAACGAAAAAACGCAACTATGGCAATCCAACGATTTTCCCAATCCCGGAATATTTCAATCAGCTCAAGGCAGAAGAATCGGAGGCAGCAGCACCGGTATTGTATGACCCTTATCCGAATCCTGCTTCCGGAAGGGTAACCATCGGTGTAACATTGCCGGCTGATATGACCTGCAAGGTGATCATAAAAGATGTGCTGGGGAAAAGTGTGGCCGTGCTGTCGGAAGGCAATTTATCGGCGGGCAACCACCGGTTTGAGTTTACGGCTGGCAATGCGCCTGCTGGAATTTACTTCGTGGAATTATTGGCGGCGAACGAGTTGTTCACCAAAAAATTTATCCTGTACCACTAATGATCGTAGCATACCCTGCTGCAGCGTTTTAGTGCTGATCACGGTACCACTTGTTGTATTCCTGAATGATGTTCAGTATGTCTGCGGCGCGATAGCTTTTCAACGCCTGCCTCACCCGGCCGGATAGTTCTTTGTCATCCGCCAGCAACCTGCTCATTTCTTCAGCAAAATGATCATTGCCAGGTACACGGAAAGGAAGTTCATCTCCCGTCTTCAGATAAAATACCTGTTCATGAAATTTTTCATCATTCACCGTAATGGGCCGTTGTTTTTTGCCTTCCGGCAGCGTGCCACTTAACGGCAGGCTGTACCAGGCATACAGATTTATCCTGCCTGATTCCATTCTTCTGAAAAATGAAGGTGCCGCATCCCTCGTGGATTCCGTCAGCAGCGATTCATAAACACGATCCTTCACACGATAGCCTCTCGCATCAGCCGGTATCATGGTTTTGATGGCCGACACCGGCGGATTGTCAACAGCATATTTCAACAGCATTTGATTGTCTATCTGGTTGGACAGATAGATAAACCCCCTCACGGTATCGCCCTGCAGGGAGATATACCAACCGGGAAACCATTTTTGAATGCCCGGGTTAACAAGGTGAAGCTGTTCATCAGGAGTAATCTGTGAAAAGGCTACCGGTGTGCCGCAAAAAAATATCGGTAGCAGAAAAAGAAAAAAGGATTTTGACATCAGTCTTTGTTTATTGCAGGCAGCAGGCAACGTGAACCTGCTTTCGCAATATACTGATAATGGCCGCTTACTATTGATCCCTGAATTTTGATTTGAAAAATCCTGCCAGTTCACAAAGCAAAACGACGAAAGGTTGAGGCTGCCACCGGTAAGCAACTGTTTTATCCGCACCTCAACTTTGTATGATCGTTGCCGGCCAACAAAAGGTTGTGGCCAGATTGCGTATCAACAGCTATCGTCTCTATGTCTTTTTTGTATTTTTACCAGCCTATGAACCAAACCGACAGGGCGATAGCTCCGCCGCTTCGTGATATTGAATCCATTACGTTGCCGCCCATTAGCAGGTTGCAACTCAGCAACGGAATTCCGGTGGTGAGCATCAATGCAGGAAGCCAGGAGGTAACAAAAGTGGAGCTGATCTTTGATGCAGGCCGATGGCAGGAACCCAGGCGCGCCGTTGCCGCCACCACCAGCAAACTGCTGATGGAGGGAACGCAGCATAAAACAGCGCAGGAGGTGGCATCCGCTATTGAATTTTATGGCGCAAGCATTACCGCAGACGCTACCATTGACTATGCTCAGGTTTCACTCTTCACACTCAATAAGCATCTCGACCGGCTTTTTCCGCTGCTGCAGGAAGTGATCTTTGATGCCTCTTTTCCTGATAAGGAATTAGCCACTTACATACAGAACTGCAAGCAACGGCTGCTGGTGAACCTGCAAAAAGTGGATTTCCTCGCTCATAAAACATTTAATGAACATCTGTACAGCGGCAACTATCCTTCAGGTTATACTACCTCTCCGGAAGATTATGATCAGATTGACGCTTCGCTGTTAAGATCGTTTCATGCCTCGCAATACCGCCATGGTGCCTGTAAGATTATCATTGCAGGAAAAATTACCGGTCATTTGTTTGACCTGCTTGAAACGTATTTTGGTAAAACAATCATCTCTGCAACTACCGCTGCTCCCTATAGTCATTCCATAGCAAAAACCAGCAGCGGCAAAATGTTTACCGCGAAGAAAGATGCCGTGCAGTCCGGTATCAGGATCGGCAAAATGCTGGTGAACAAATTGCATCCTGATTTTCCCGCACTCAGGGTATTGAACACCATTTTCGGGGGTTACTTCGGAAGCCGGCTGATGCAGAACCTGCGTGAAGACAAGGGCTATTGTTACGGCATACATTCTTCCATCTCTTCGTACCTGCATGACGCGCACTGGTACGTGACAACTGAAGTGGGAGGCGAAGTGACCTGGAACGCCGTACAGGAAATTTATCATGAAATGGATCGTTTGAGGACAGAGCCGGTGCCGGATGATGAATTGCAACTTGTGAAGAATTATTTGCTGGGCGCTTTTCTTGCAGATGTGGACGGAGCATTTAATGTTGCGGAAGTGATGCGTGGACTGGAAGTGTATGGTTTGAAGGAAGATTTCTTCTACAATCTTATTCATACCATCAGAACCATCACACCTGCAGAGGTGCAACGGCTGGCTAATCAATATCTCGGGCCGGAAGACATGCTGGAAGTGGTGGCGGGGAATCCGGATTTCGCACAGGCAGGCAGTCCTTCCAGTGTGCTGGCATAGTTAACTTAATAATCTGCTGTTACCCTATTACCCATCCTTAAACATGAAACAGCCAAGCAGTGGCATCATGCTTTTTTTATTCACCTGCTGCCTGCTCGCAGTTTTCCCTGCGCGCGCGCAGTGGATATTCGCGCCGAAACTTGATTGTGTTACCAATGTTTCCATTACCGGCAACCTGTTCGCCCGCCTCATCTGGACACCTCCGGTCAATGCCTGTGGCCCATTTAATGCCTATTACATTTACAGAAGTACTAATTTGAATGGCCCATATTCACTCATTTATTCTGAAACAAATCAGGCCGCAACTTCATACGATGATAATGTAGGCAGCAGCAGCATCGTGTATTATTACTACATGGAGAGCGATTTCAACTGCCCCGGATTTACTGTATTGCAGTCTGATACCCTTGACAGCAGCGACC
>JBGAWA010000027.1:0-26239 GCA_044227805.1 Chitinophagales bacterium
GGCTGGCGACGATGTTTTCAACCAACTCGGTATCCGCCATCTTAACATTTTTCTCATAGAAGTAAGCGCTCCATTCGATATCGGAATATTGCGCTGAACTGTGAATACTGCAGAAGCATAGCAATACAAGCAGACCGGTTTTTCCCCGGCCGTTAAAGGTGTTTTTCATGCAAGCAAAATACTTCCCCTGATGAAAATATAAAATACCGTAGTATAGCTAACCTAATTGGGGAAAACTGGATTATTCCGGTACAATAAAAGTGTAATGATTAAAGAGGATTCGAATGCTTGCGGAGCCATTTGTTCTATGGTGAATTTTGAGTCCGGCCTTTTGCTGGTGGAAGTAAAACGGGTCTGAAAGAATTATCAGCCGAAAACAAATCAGCTATAAACGAATATCAGGAATACATCAACATTGTAAATGAATAGCAGGATTAACCATTAGAACTGAAAACATTTTTCAGGATGAGGCATTTTTGTTTTTCGAAAGCATGGATCGTAATCGAACAGACATCACATTAAACCCACATTTTGCAGTTCAAAGCGGCAACGGGTTTAACCCCGACGTAGAACTGCTTAGGGTTTGTGAAACATTTTCTTTTCTTGACAAATTGAGCAAACCCTTAGCAGTTCTTAGTCGCAGCGAAGCGGGATTTTTCCACTGAAAAATCCGGGTTAAAAGTAAATCATCCCAGTAGTTAGCGGGATGTTTGCGAACTTCAAACACCACTTAATTGTAAGGACAGTAAAGCAGGCGATAGCAACCAGGTCTTCATTGCATACGAAGCACTAAGAATGAGGTCCATGTTGCACGGAACCTTTGGCAGTTAATAATAGGAGGTGTGGGGAGTTTTGGGTTATGGGGATTACATAACTCTTGCAGCCAGCATTTCATTTATCAGATTTCACGTAAATATCAGTTTGAGACTGGCTATCACCAGTCCGGTTGCCAATAAGTATTTAAGCGTCCGGAAATTAAATTTCCGGCTTCCGTAGTAAGAACCGATCAGTCCTCCGGCTATCGTAACTATAAGGGCATAGAGTATATGATCAGAAAGCAGCAGGGTTCCCTTTTGAAGTTGCCCAATTAAACCGGACAGGGAATTGACAAAAATAAACAGGGCGGAAACAGCTGCTGTTTCTTTCAGGGATGCCCATCCGAGCAAGAGAATCAGCGGGCTTAAAATAATTCCTCCTCCTATTCCTATCATGCCTGATAATAGACCAATCACTCCGCCAATAAGCAGGCATAGCCATAATGGTGCGTGTTGATGGGTATCACCTTGTTCTTTATACTGAACGATCATTCTTGCAATGGCTATGAGTAAGCAAATGGCAAGTATTTTTTTGTAAACCGGATCAGGCAATACCATGGTTCCGCCAATAAAAGCCATTGGAATACTCGCAATAGCAAAAGGATAAAAGAGTTTAAAGCGAAAATAGCCTGCTCTGTAAAAACCGATAAAGGAAATTAATGAAACCGCTACATTCATCAGCAGGGCAGATGACTTCATCATGGCAGGTGCCACGCCGGCAATGGCCATAACCGCCAAATAGCCACTGGCGCCACCATGCCCGACTGATGAATACAAAAACGCTACCAGCGCTAAAGCACCTAATAAAAGCAGGAAACTAATTTCCATTTATTGATGCAGTTTAAATTGATGAATCAGTATCATCGAAATACCATTTGTGCTAACAGGCAGGGTGACGGAACTCATTTAATTAATAGTTACAATCAATCAATTCTGCACGGATGATTATGTTTTTCCCTCAATGCATATCAATCAATCCAATTCATGCAATGACCTTACTGAAAAACGCATTAGCGTACCCAATGGTTATTGTTGTGTTCAGTTTTCATGAAACACGCCATTCTCCACCCAGAAATAAACCCATGTACCGCCTGAGGCAGTTGACCAGTCGTTGAGGTTGAATGATCCGTTGCCATTGACTTCATTTTCGATTTTATAAACTTTGACGGCCTGGTTATTCCTGTTCCAGGTGAGTTTCGTATTGGGCAGGCATACTTCAGGACCGAGGTTGGAGGGTTGCATAAAGAAGGCCGTTCCATTATTGTAGCCAAAGACGGTAGCCATGTTATTGGCATCTATGCAAACGGCAGTTTTCTCTTCGCAGGCAATGGCTTTGGCATTCATGTTCCAGTCCTGCACCATACGCGCCAGGAAGGTCGTTGTCCTGCCGCGCCGGTCGGGATTATCAAAATGTGTATCGGTGATGGTCTGCGATAGGATAGGGATATTGATAAAGTCATCTTTACCTAAAGCTACTTTCTGTGTATAGGGATTGTTGAGTGCCTGGGAGGAGGTTACTGTTCCAAACTGAGCGGAGAAATAGACATTTCCCAAAATGGCGCAACCCGCACTGGTGCCGCCAACAGGAACATGTTTTGTATTGATCAGGTAATTAATGGCATCTTCCACTTTCGTGTTCTTCCAGTATTTCACATAATCCCACTGATCACCGCCGGCAATGAAAAGTGCCTCCGCATTTTTTATTTTCTTTTCTATGTTGGCTTTATTGGCCTTGGTGACGGAGTTGATAATAATTGTTTCAACGGAGTTTACGCTGCCCAATCCGTAAATGTAGCTGTCGTAAGCATTGGTGCCGGTGGCCCGAATCACTACAAAGTCTCCGCCGCCGCTCCGGTCAATCATCCACTTAAAGGCTTCATCAACATCGGTTCCTCCGCCCATCAGTACAAATCCCGGCTCTGTGATGGTTTGCACATCATTGCCATCGCCAATGAGTGAACCTGCATCGCCGTCTTTTTCCTCTGTCAGGGTATCCATTCCGGAAGCCACCATCTCTTCCGTTTTGTTGCAACTAAACAGCAACACAACAAGAAGTGGTAGCAACATCCTTGTTCCAAGAATGAAATGGCCTGTATTCCAATATCCTGTTTTAGATTTTGATTTTAACATAAGTTATTTTGATTTGAGTTTTGGTATTGCGCGAAGATATTAAAGGATCCAATAATCTTCATCACTGCCGAATTGTGTCGAAGACGGACGACTCCACTTACCAATTAAGGCATATCATATTCCTGCCAAAAAGCTTCACCGGTTGTTCGTCAAACTGAACGTCAGCATCTGCTGAATTTGAAATATTTGCTGATTTTATTATTTTTCTCCATCAACAGAAGTAATCATGATAAAAATATTTGTAAGTCATGCATGGGATGATAAAGTGCATGACCAGTTTGGTCAGCTTACCCGGGAGCTGAAAAATTTCGATTTAATAGTTGATAAGACGCGCTTAAAGCCCGGCCAAATGATCAATGCGCAGGTTTTCCTCGCCATTCAGGATTCGGAAATTGTGCTGGTGCTTTGGTCGGCACAGGCAGCCGCTTCTCCGGATGTGGAATTTGAAATTGCCGCAGCGGTATCAATGGGTAAAACTGTGCTGCCTTGTATTATTGATGATTACCCGACTGACCATTCTCCCGATCTGAAAGGAAAGCTTTATATAGATCTGCGGAGCAGTGATGCTATGGAATACCCGGAGCTTGGCTGGATGAAAGTGCGGTATTTTTTGGTTGATTATTACATTGATAAAATGGAACTACGCATCGCAAAGTATGAGGCTGATAAACAAAAGGAAGCGCGTGTGCTGCTCAATAACCTGAAAATCAGTCAGCAGGAACAGCAACTGCGCATCAGCCTTTTAGAAGATTCCGTTTTTAGAAAGAAGATGGATGCCATGGGCAGGAACCGGAATAACTCCTATGTCCAAAACATGACAGACCAAATCATCGCTGAATTCAGTGATAATCCAAAAGACCGGAGCAGGAAGCAGGTGGCTGATTTTTTTCGATATTCCAAAAGCCTTTTCGAACAATTTCCCACAGATGATGATGCTACGGTATTGCACAGAAACAAGAATTTGCTGAACAAGATGGCGCAACTCGATCCTGAAGGGAAGAACAGATACTTATCAGCGTTCAAACAGGGCTTATAGCAGGTTGACCGGCTGCGTTAGCGCTGAAATACCGGTTTACCGGTCATGATAAAATGCAAGGGCAATTTGGGAAGCATCACATATTAATCTCTGCCCTGTTTGAAGCATCTTTGTTCCGTTACCGGAGTTGACCGGTCACAGAATGATTGCACTTTAATGCATGAAGTGAAGGCTTCCCTTTTCCGGCAGAAGGCTAAGGTTGCTATGTCTGATTCGCTTATTTGCAGTTGGCGATCGTAGTAAGGTACCTGGAGCACCTGCTTATTTTAACCCGCAGTCAGCTGTTCAAATCAGCAACCGGTTGTGTCCTGTAGTATTATTACTGATGGCTTGTGAAATAATTTCTTTGTTGAAAAATTAAGCAAATCTTTAGCAGTTCTGAAAGTATCGAAGCAGGAATTTTCTGTTGAAAAATCCGGGTTTAATTTTATTTCTATTGAAACCAATTTGTTTGCCTGTTATTTTTTTAGGGCAGCTTCCTATGGTGTCTTCAAGGCGGGTATTTTTCATATTTTGATTTTCGCATTATTTTGCGAGTTCAAATTTATTTTTAGGATGACATTGAGAATCTTTTTTTTTGCAGCATTCTTGCTCAATTATGCATATGCAGAAACAGTTACCAGCCTAACGGGTAGTTTTAAAAATGGACAGGTTTTCTTAACCTGGACGAATGTGAGCAATAAGGCCTCACTGTACAAAGTATATCGCTCTACAGCGCCCATTGCCTCAGCGGCTGACCTTGCGGCCTGCGAGTATCTCGGGTATGTAAACAACCTGGCAGCTAAGGACTTTAATCTTTCCAATTACGACCTGGAGACCCGTTACCTGCGTATTGATTCCGGTGGCACACCATTAGATGCTTCAACTGGTTTGTTTGTCGCGACTACATTGGAAAACGGAAATTATTATTACGCGGTAACCACACTGAATGGCACAGCAGAAAATACAACAATAGTGGCGGGTGGTAACTCACTGGAAACATCCATTGCGGAAACTGTTATGCCACCGCAGCCTATCTACCAGGAAACAAGATTCATTGGCGGTGTGCCGGTTGAGATCTGGGCTACCTTTCAAAGTTCCAGGTATGCCGCAGACAAACCGTTGCTCTTAAGTTGGGGATTCTATGCTCATTCAATTTCCCTGAACAGATCCAACAACAGCTACAGCAATCCAATGAAAATTACTTACCATGGCGGCGGGGCCACTTTTATGGATGATATCGCCGTTAACCCGGATGGTGAAGTGAAAATGAACCTGGAGGATTGGTTTCCTGATTCCACCATTTCCGCAGGTTACTGGGGAAGTAATCCCGCTTACGATATTTTCAACAGTGAAAATAATGTGGCGCCTACCACCGGTGTGAATGTGAATTATTCTCAGCTGCTGTTAAGCCGTACAATCGACTGGGCTATTAACCATCTTGCTTTCGACACCAATAGAATTACATTATATGCATCAAGCAACGGTGCACCGGGAGCATTTCTTTATGCCATCACCTATCCTGATAAGCTTGCTTCTGTTGACCTGCATGTAGGTGCTTTTGATTTTGGTTTTCAAAACGATTACAACCCTAATTGTTCCCTCAATACAGGCAAGAAGAACCGAAGAGAGGGAGACAAAAGATTTGGTACCGTGGAAACGAATCTTGACTGCAGCCTTGGGGAAAAAACATATGATATGCTGAATGGCGGCTATGTAATTCATAAATATCCCGATCGCGATTATCCATTTATTTTCAGCGTCAACGGCAAACAGGATAAGCAGGTAGGCTGGACAGAAAAAACAATCTGGTACGATTCGCTTAACAACAACCATTTTCCCGGCTGGTATTTTTGGGATAACCGCGATCATGGTGGAAAAACGGGAGTTACCTGGAGCAACGCAAATTTCGACGCGTTCCGATACCGGAGGAATGTGTCTTTTCCGGCGATAAATAATTGCAGTCTCAATGAAGATTTTGGTAACGGAACCGGTGATGATGGCGAATCTTTTGGATCGGTGAATGGTGCTGTTGACTGGAATGATAACGTAACTGATAATTCCACTTCCTGGTCTGTAAAAGTATTTGTACGGGATTTGATAAAGTATAATCAGTCTCTTAAGGTGTATCCGGATTCCTGCACGGCAGATGTAACACCAAGAAGAAGACAGTCTTTTAAACCTGCGGTCGGGTCAACAATAGATTACGTTGTTACTCATCTTGGTAAGTCAATACAAAGCGGATCATTTATTTACCAGGGCGGATTGATGACTATTCCATCCGTAAAAATATTCAGGGACACGTCTGTCATTACATTGACCATTCCAACGCTGCAGACATTTTATTTGGATCAGGATAGTGATGGATTTGGAAATAGCACTGACTCCATGCAGGCATTCACTGAACCAGCCGGTTATGTGGCCAATGCCGCAGACTGTAATGATACCGACAGGATTGTTAACCCGGCAGCGGATGATTTATGCAATGGCATAGATGATAATTGTGATGGATTCGTGGATGAAAATGCGGTGGTGGTTACTATTTATTCTACCGGCGATACAACAGTGTGCCAGCCAAATATGGTCAGCCTTTCTTCCGCGAGTACAGGATTGCCTGAAGTCTATCAATGGATGATGAATGGAGAGGCGATTCCGGGGGCCACCAACAGCACCTATGCTGCAACTGTGAGTGGCAATTACTCGCTCCAGGTGTCTAACAATTTTTGCCAAGATACCGCTGCCTCCATATTGGCCACCATAAATCCTCTGCCAGCTATGACTGTATCACCTTCAGGGGAAGTTACAGAATGCAAAGGAACTAAAATCACTTTAACCACCCTTTCCGTAGCCGGCAATGCCTATCAATGGCTGAAGGGCGGAGTTGCCATTGCCGGTGCAACATCCACTGTTTACAAAACGGGCAAAAATGAAACCGGTTCTTTTTCAGTAAAGGTGCAGAATACGGATGAATGCATCTCCACTTCTCCGGAAACAATCATCAGCAGACTTACCCAGCCAGCGGCAGTCATAACGGCGATGGGTAATATGGATATTTGCGAAGATGATACGGTAACATTGCTTGCTTCTTCCGGAGCGGGATATACTTATCAGTGGAAGAAAGACGGTAAAAAAATTTCGGGAGCAACCAATCAGCAGTATGCTGCCACCTCGGCAGGTGCCTACAAAGTGACGGTGACCGATGCCAACGGTTGCAGTAAAACAGCGAAGGCTGTTACTGTTGCGAATTCATGTAAATCAACCACTGCGGAAATAGGCGATGATGAGAGTGAATTAATCGTGCAGCCTGTTCCCAGCAATGGGCAGTTTAAAATGATGCTCACCAACTGTTCATCAGGTAAGGAGGGAGAACTGTTGGTACTTGATGTAATGGGAAATGAAGTTTATAGCAGGAAAATAATTTTTACTTCATCCACCTTTGACGCTGAAATCAATCTCGATAAAGAACTATATGATGGTGTTTTCTTTGTAGAAGTGATTTGTGAAGAGAAAAAGTGGGTGAAAATGATTACTGTCATAAAAAACCATCGTTAGGTAAGCATGCTTCATATAGCTTAACGGGTTCCTCTTCAAGCCGTATTTTTCTTTCCGGTTGTTGGCAACCCGGATATACAAAAGGAAAAAACCGGTGCTGGGAGAAATGTCACCTCACCAAAAATATTTACGATTAACTCCTGAACACTTTTGTCGCTATTTTGTAATAGCGTACAACAATTGTTCGAAATACTTATGAGATATATATTATTACTGATGCTGCTGCTGTCAATCTCCGCTTCCACAATGGGGCAGTCAGGCATTATCAGGGGAAAAGTCTTTGAAGAAATCAACAATCAGCCGATTGAGTTTGCCACCATCATTGTGCAAGGCACAGCTAATGGTGCGGGAACGGATTCGGCAGGTAATTTTGAGTTGAAAGGACTTACGCCAGGCCTTTATAACATCCAGGTTACATCGGTGGGTTTTAAGCCTAAAACGGTTTTTGAAATCGCCGTTACCAATGCAAAGCCTGCGGAAGTAAACGTACCGATGGAATCCATCGTGAACGAGCTTGATGAAGTAACCATCAAAGCCGATGCTTTTAACAAATCGGAGGAGAGCCCTGTTTCCCTGCGCACCATCGGCGTGAATGAGATTCAGCGGAATCCCGGCGGTAACCGTGATATTTCTAAAGTAATTCAGTCATTTCCCGGTGTTGCGCAAACGGTCTCTTTCAGAAATGACGTGATTATCAGGGGCGGCGCTCCTAACGAAAACCGGTTTTACCTTGATGAGATAGAGGTTCCGAATATCAATCACTTTCAGACACAAGGCGGCTCCGGCGGACCGGTGGGAATGATTAATGTTGATTTTATTCAGGACGTGGAATTTTATTCGGGTGCTTTTCCCGCCAACAAAGGGAATGCGTTGAGTTCGCTTTTTGAGTTCCGCCAAAAAGACGGACGGAGCGATCATTTCGGCCTCTCGGCTACCGTTGGTTCCAGCGATCTTGGACTGACGATGGAAGGACCTGTCGGAAAAAAATCGACGATTATATTTTCGGTACGGAGGTCTTACCTGCAGTTTTTGTTCAAAGCACTGGCATTGCCATTTCTGCCCACCTATAACGATTACCAGTTAAAATACAAACTGAAGTTTGACCGTAAAAATGAATTGAGTATCATTTCCCTGGGTGCATTAGATCAGTTCAAACTGAATCTCGGCGCTGATTCTACCGATCTTCAGC
The DNA here is from genome assembly GCA_044227805.1 of Chitinophagales bacterium. GTDB lineage: Bacteria > Bacteroidota > Bacteroidia > Chitinophagales > UBA10324 > JACCZZ01. The sequence goes on from JBGAWA010000027.1 coordinate 8,702, forward strand.
GTTATATTCTTGGTAACCTGGCAACGAATAATCAATGGAACTATACCATTGGCGCCGTCTATAAACATTTTGGGAAAAATAATTTTATTACCGGTGTCCTGAGCAGAAATATGCTCAATAATGAAGCGGATAAATATTTCAATAATGATGACAGCGATCCTGCCAACCTGCTTTTCCAGTATCAATCGCAGGAAATTGAAAATAAATTGCGCCTCGAAAACAATTATTACAAAAACAAACTAAAGATCAATTATGGCGGCGGTTATGAGTTCGTGAAGTACAACAACAGTACATTCGACAAGCAATCAGATCCTGACGGGAATATCTATAATGTGGATTTTACTTCGGAAATTTCATTTAGCAAATATGCATTGTTCGGACAGGTAACCTATCCGTTCTTCGACCGGCGCCTGGTTTTATCCGGTGGCTTGCGTACCGATTTTAATAATTATGCTTCCTCCATGAGCAATCCGCTAAAGCAATTGTCGCCCCGGCTCGCTGCGACCTATAATATCAACGATGCTTTTAATCTTAACTTCAGTACGGGTATTTACTATCAGCTTCCGCCTTATACCGTGCTTGGTTATCGCAACAACCAGGGTGAGTTGGTCAACCAGTTGAATGAGGTAACTTATATTTCCTGCAGTCATATAGTTGGTGGTTTTGAGTATTACTCCAGAAGCAATGGCCGCATATCCATTGAAGGATTTTATAAATCATACAAAAATTATCCGTTCATCTTGAATGATTCCATTTCACTGGCCAACCTGGGAGCAGATTTTGGCGTGGTCGGAAATACGGAGGTTAATTCTACCTCCACCGGGCGCAGCTATGGCCTCGAACTGCTTATGCAACAAAAACTTTTCAAGGGTTTCTATGGGTTGGCATCGGTGACGTATGTAAGAAGTGAATTCAGCGATAAGCAGGATGTCTTGGTGCCTTCCTCCTGGGACAGCCGTATCATTGTATCACTGACAGCCGGAAAGAAGTTTGGCAAAAACTGGGAACTGGGCGTAAAATGGAGGCTGACCGGTGGATCACCGTACACGCCTTATGATATTCCATTGTCGTCCCTGATTCCTGTATGGGACATTTACGGGCAGGGCTTGCCTGATTATGACTACCTCAATACAAATCGACTCCCCGTCGCCCATCAATTAGATGCGAGGCTTGATAAGAAATGGTTCTTCAGTAAATTCAATCTCAACCTGTATCTTGATGTGCAAAATGTGTATGCCTTCAAAGCTACCTTACCGCCTTACCTTGACGTGCGGAGAGATGATGCCGGAAACCCGTTGATAGATCCGTTGAATGAGGGATCCTATCAAACGTATCTGCTGGAAAATACAACCGGAACGGTATTGCCATCAGTAGGAATTATTTTTGAACTGTAAATCTGTCATTGTACAGTTGAGTCATAGCGGGATTTTCTGACGGAAAATTCCGCATTGAACCCACATTTTGCATTACAAAACCACATTGGGTTTAACCCTGAGCAGTGCTAAAGTCGCAGCGAAGCGGGATTTTTCTACTGAAAAATCCGGGTTGAAAAATCGGTGGGTGAAGTCAAAAATTAGTAATATTGAAGTGTGAAGGACTTGTGTTTTATAGCTTCCCTGGTTTGCCTGACCACCGCCGTTCTTGCACAAATGCCCGGTGATTTGAAAGGTGTCATCTACAATCATGAGTTGAGTGGCGGTGTCAGTGTGCACACTTCCGGCTGGGGCATCTTTATGGACGTGGGCAAGCGCCAGGAACTGAAAAAGAAAACGATTTATGAATTTGAGTTTACGCAACTCCATCATCCCAAGGAGGTAAAACAGACTATTGATTTTGGGTTTTCATTTTTTGGCATCAATTCACCTAAACCATTTGTATATGGAAAGCAGAATAATTTTTACCTGCTTAACGCAGCCATCGGCCAGCAATTCATGATTACGGAGCGTGCTGAACACAAAGGCGTGGAGGTGGGGCTTAAGGTGATTGGCGGCTTGTCGCTCGGCTTGCTGAAGCCTTATTATCTCGACCTTCTTTATCCGGTGGATAATTCTACCACCTATCGTATCGTATCTGAACGGTATAGTGAAGAGAACGCGTCACGTTTTCTTGACTGGTTTTCCATCTACGGCGGTTCCGGGTTCGGTTATGGGCTCGGAGAGATTAAGTTTATTCCGGGCGCACATATTAAAACAGGCCTTGCCTTTGACTGGGCCAGCTATGATGATTTCATTAAAACTTTGGAGGTCGGAATAATTTTCGACGCATATTATAAGAGAATACCGATTATGGTGATCGAAAACAACCAGCAATTCTATCCTAACCTGTATGTAAGCCTGCAGTTTGGCAAAAAATGGTGAAATGATTGAACTCAACGTCCTTCCTGAAAAACCGCAACGATTAAAGAAACCGGACTGGCTGCGTGTTAAGTTGCCAACAGGAGAAAACTATCGGCATGTTCGCGGTCTCGTGGATCATTACAAGTTGCATACGATTTGTGAAAGCGGCAATTGCCCAAATATGGGAGAATGCTGGGGCGCTGGAACCGCTACTTTCATGATTCTTGGAAATGTCTGCACCCGTTCCTGCGGATTTTGTGCAGTGTACACCGGTATGCCTACCGAACTGGATTGGGATGAGCCCAACAGAGTGGCGGAAGCAATCAGGCTGATGGGCGTGAAGCATGCTGTACTTACCTCCGTCAATCGTGATGAACTGAAAGATGGTGGCGCTGCGATCTGGGCTGCCACCGTACTCGCCGTGCGTGAGTTGAATCCTGAAACAACAATGGAGACACTTATTCCTGATTTTAAAGGGAACATGCAAAGTGTTGACAGGATGATTGCCGTAAAACCGGAAGTGGTTTCACATAATATGGAAACGATTGAAAGGTTGTATCGAAAGGTTCGCCCGCAGGCAAAATATGAACGCAGCCTTGCTGTCATCCGCAGGTTGAAGGATGGCGGTATCAGAACCAAATCCGGCATAATGGCCGGGCTGGGGGAGACAAAGGAAGAAGTGTTCCGGGTGATGGATGACTTACGGGAAGCCGGATGCGATGTCATGACCATCGGCCAGTATCTTCAGCCTACCCGCAACCACCTGGAAGTAATGGAATGGGTTCATCCTGACACTTTTAAATTGTATGAAGAAGTCGGCTTGTCCAAAGGATTTTTATATGTAGAGAGTGCACCATTGGTCCGCTCATCCTATCATGCGGAAAAGCACGTGAAATAAGCATAGCAGCCAGCCACGGGAAGCCAACAACACCCTGTTCCCTGTTGCAAGCCAGACAGTTCAATCGTTGTTCGTTCGGTTTTCCCAATTGACGGCAAAATGCATGTTCCAATTGCAATGGGTTGTTCCCGGCAGCCGCACAAAAGCGTTTCGATTTTGTTAGAAACGGAGGAACCAATACGGGGTATTTATTCACGCAGTCCCGAATCCCTTGTTGAAGAAAATATTATTCCTCCATGATTACCGGTCATTGCTGGAGTGCGTTTAACCCTGAAGCAGTGCTGCTTTAGGTTTTTTAATCATTTTCTTTTTTTGAAAAACAGGAAGCAACTCCTGGCATCGATAATTTAAAAAAGTGAAACCGGAATTTTCATTTGAAAAATTCCTGTTATTGTAAGTGGATGCATTACTTGGACCCGTTGCACACTGGTTCAGTCGAAAATAAATGGAATAAATCTTACTGTCAAAACGCACTGGCATATATCTATAAATAGTTGTATGCTGTAATGTGAAAATCAAGGCCCGGTATTACTCTTTTGCAAGAACTTTATTGCCGGTTAAGAGGTTTAAATAATTGTTGAGATTGAAATGGCAATGGATAGTGCAAAGGTGAAGTTCTTTTTTTTTACGTCATGATAAAGTGCTGTGTTGTGGGGCAACGGATTTTTTTCTTTTGATAAAGCCGCTTGAACCGGATAATCAACATTGATTTCATTGAGCTTTATCACACGGCATTTAGAATAGTACACATGCATCAGCCAATGACGGAATGGGTTCATGGCCGGATAATTTCAATTTGACATAATCTTTTCTAACTTAGCCGATCTTAAATCCAAGAACCTAAACATGAAACGTTTACTACTTTTTACCGGATCGATCTCCCTGGTGTTTTTCTTCTTAATTGCTGCCTATGATCCTTACATGCGGCCGGAAGGTGCAGAAGAATCTGAAGAAGGCGAACGTGGAATTGCAGGCGCGCTGGATTGGTGGAATACCGTTCGATCCAATGAACAAACCGGTGAAATGGATTTCGCAGCCATGTATGCTGCACAGCAGCAGGCAGATGCCATGGGTGCCACGAGAAGTCTTGGGATTCAATGGGAAGAAATGGGACCAGATAATGTGGGAGGAAGGACACGTGCCATCTTATTTGACAAGGATCACCAGGGAGTAGTATTTGCCGGCGGTGTTTCCGGTGGTATCTGGAAGAGTATCAATGGCGGGCAATCGTGGGCAAAAGTGAATGATTTGCTGGAATCACTCGTAGTAACAACGATTGTACAAGCCACTAATGGCGATATCTACTTTGGAACAGGTGAAGCTTTTTACAGCTTCGGTCTTAATAACCCTACTGGCTTCAGCGCTTTCGGATTTCCGGGTAAGGGAATATGGAAATCAACGGATGGAGGGAATACTTTCACCCACCTTGATTCCACCACGCCCGCCACTGGAAATTCTACAACGGAAGATTGGGCGTATGTAAGCCGTCTGGCAACCAGCAATACGGACGCTAACAGAATTTATGCATCCACCAATAAGGGATTGCGTATTTCTACCGATGGTGGCAATACCTGGACAAACGCTGTTGGTCCTATCATATCCTATTCCTGGGATGTAAAAGTGGGAAGTGACGGATATGTACATGCCGTGGTAGGCAATAAATATTACCGGTCCACTACACCCAACGGCGACAGTTTTGAATTGCGCTCCGGGCAGGGAGGGTTTCCCAACAGTGGACTCGGAAGAATTGAATTGTGTGTGGCATCTTCCAACGCGTCTTACGTTTACGCCGTTTGCATCAATAGCGGTGCTGAAGATTTGCAGGGTGTCTATAAATCAACTGACGGTGGCCTCAACTGGACACAGATTGGTCCTGGAGGAAGCGTGAATTTTAATCCACCCGGACAACAAGGCACGTATGACATTTGTATCAATGCCTTACCCTCTGACCCGGAAGTAATATATGTTGGAGGCCAGTTGAGCATGTGGAAATATTCACCTTCTTTAGGATGGTTCACGGTCAGCAATTGGCTGGGTGAATTTTTTGATCTTGATATTTATATTCATGCCGACATGCATGGTATTGTATTCAATCCTTTCAATACTGCTGAGATGTTCGTAGCCTGCGATGGTGGTTTGTTCAGATCCGGCAATGCAAATAATGTTTATCCGATCTTCTCCGACCTTAACCGGAACTTTAATGTAACACAGGCTTATTCAGTGGCAGCTGCCCCTACAGGAGAAGTAATTTTTGGTACACAGGACAATGGAACAAATTATATTGACTTCCTGGGTAATACCACCATGTCATCCAAAGAAATCCAGGGAGGTGATGGTGGCAATACGGAAATAGGCCGGATCAACCCGAATGCTTTCTTCGCGGAGTTTCCTGCCGGTACGGTGACGCGTTCATCCAGCCCGGGAGGAGGATTTAATCTTTTCTATGATGACCGTATTGATGCAACCGGTGACGGTTCGGTAGATGAAGGCGCCGACTGGCTTACGCCGTTCGCGCTGTGGGAACAACCGGATACTGCCAGGGCTTATTATGTACTCGGTGCAGGTGGAGTGGGAGGCAGTTCAGGACATGTCTGGTTCACGAAAGGAGCAATGGATTTTGGGGTGAGCCCGGATTGGTTCAGGTTTCCGCTTACAAGCGGCTGGGTTACCTGCGTAGCTTTTTCCAGCGATGGGAATACGGTATTTGCAGGCACTTCCAACGGAATGGTTTACCGTTATTCCAACCTGCTGGCGGTAGATGATGCAGGCAGTTTTAAGTATGCTTCGATCTCTTCCACAGCAGCTTCATGGAATGCTGTAGACAGCGGCATCACCGTTTCATCGGTACAGTTGGCAAGCGGCAGATATCTTCGCTGGATTGCCGTGGACCCGACTGATGCCAATAATGTGGTAGTTACGGCAGCCCGGTACGGTAATGATGAAAATATCTGGCGTTCGACGAATGCGCTGGGAGCGACCATCACTTTTTCTGATATCACAGATAACCTGCCCAAGATGCCGGTATGGTCGGCGGTGGTGGATGTAGAGAATCCTAACCGGATCATCATCGGAACCGATCTTGGCGTTTATGCACGTGATCTGTCGAACAGCGATGGATGGTCGGAGGAAAACGGTGGAATGGCAAGGGTGCCGGTGATGGTAGTGAAACAAGTGCCCTATTACGGAAAACCTTATCTCTACATTGGCACTTATGGAAGGGGAGTCTTCAGATCCGGCAGCCTCGTTGGCATTCATTCAGTGGCTTCCAATATCAGTAACATGATGCTCTTCCCTAATCCTGTGCAGGATAAGGCCACCATCAGAATTTCATTGGTAAAAAGCGGTTCCGTCGAAATAAAAATTTACAACCTTGGCGGTGAAGTTGTTCAGCAGCATTTTCAGAAAAATGTTGGCGCCGGTGAAAGCACTATTGAAATCAATACTTCAAAATTGCAGGCTGGTACTTACCTGGTAAGTGCTACAACAGGTGCTTCTTCATTCAACCAAAAGATGACCGTGATACGGTAATTCTTTTTTGTAAGTGCAGATGCAAAAATGCTATCAGCAGCACGATTCAGGAATTGTGCTGCTGATTTTTTTAGATGGATGGTTGTAATCATAATTGAATATTGTAAGACGCGACGTTGCCAGATGTCTTCAGCCTATGCAGGAATTTTGACTTATCAACTTGAAATGGTGGGTGAGTACACTAACATAACGTGAACTTGGAGTATTGTTGATATCCGCCACTCCATTTGTACCATAAACTCCAAACTTAATCGCAGCACTACTTCCTTTCATCCAAGTCCATTCAAGAGTTAAAACATTAAACCCACATTTTGCAGTTCAAAGCGGCAACGGGTTTAACCCCGACATAGAACCAAGAAAACATTTTCTTTTCTTGACAAATTGAGCAAACCCTTAGCAGTTCTAAGTCGCAAAAGCATTTTCCACTGAAAAATCCGGGTTAAACTTCCAGAGCGAATTGAAAGTACGGGCATCACCATCATTTTCAAAATTAGCACCACCAAAAAGCCAAAAACTGCCATCAAGATCGGTTACTCCGCAACTTTGGTATTGACCGGGTGGGGTATTGCTTGCATCCGGTATGCCCTGTGTTCCAAATACTCCGGTGCTGTTAACAGTAGAATCTCCACTCATCCACGTCCATTCACCTGGTATCTGTGCAACCGTAAAACGAGCACTGCAAACTACCAGCAAGAAGATGATAGCTCTCATTGTGCAATCATCAGTTTTTGAGTGATGCAATCGTTCTTTGAACAAATGCTTAAACTTTTCAATCGTATTTAATGCTGTATTATAAGCTTTTTTGATTCTCTAAAATCATTTCCAGTAAAGGTTAATAAATATATCCCGGGAGCTAATTTATCAGTGTAAACTATTCGATTTTTGAACCAAGGATAAAGTGTAAATCGTTGCAGTTCATTTCCTATTTCATTAGTAATTGTAGCGATTATTTCATGATCTGTTTTATAAACGATATTAAAAAAATTACTTGCTGGATTTGGAGAAATTGTAAAACTTTGAAGGTTTTCATTCTGAAAATTAGTACCCATATAAAGTGTATCGCAAGGTGATCCTTGCAAAGGACCAAGATCATAATTCGGAAAGTTGGGCATACTTGAAATATTCCAACTTGGCATCATTTCCTGGCTTTGAACAACATTACATGCTAACCCAAAACTATCCGGCTCATTAATGACGTGCAAATATTTTGAACCATTATAGGTGGCAATGTATATTTTCCCGTCAGGTGCCAATTGCATTTGAGAGAACCATAAACCTAATTGTGTCGTATCATACTGAGCAACCTGGACAACTGAATTTGGTATATCAACAGCAAGCAAATCATATTGAAAAACACCAAATAAACTTCCGACATAAAAATAAGTACTATTCGATGAAATCGCACTACCTGTTGTTATATAATCTCCTGCGGGTGTAATGGTCATTACCGGATTACTTAATTCTCCCGTACACCTATCAAAATCAAAGAAGTTCAATGTATCCCGATTTTCCATCCAAACATATTTAGAGCCATCTGGAGAAAATCGCGCTGAACCTAATCCATCATAATTGCTGGTGACAATTCCTATTTGCTGAGTATAAGGACCAAGTATTGTATCAGGTGTTATAAGAAATTTGTAGTAGATATCGGATATGTACTTATGGCTTACTAGCCACCAATCTCTGCCATTGGCATGTTTACAAGCAGTAAGTCTTCCACGGGTAAGGGTGTCGGCAAGAATGACTTTTTCTTTGTAAGATAAATCAATGCCACCCAATCCACCATCTAATGACATATCAACGATGCTGTAGTTAAGCTCGATTGGGGAATATGTATAACCAAAATTGTACAAAATTGGTTCAGCAGTTTCGTAAAAAACAATGTACCTATCGCCCTTGTCGGGAATCGGTATTACAATTGCACCTTGGGCAATCCCTAATCCTATGTCTCCGTAATAATCTGTCGCCCAGCCGGAATTAAAGTTCTGGGTATTCATAAGAGTGTCATGGTTTTTATTGGCAATATAAATGCCATTGGTATAAAATTGCAAGTTGCCCGATGTATCGCAAATGCTTGCATCAGTTAGAAAAAACTGCATGTTTCTATAAACTGAAAAAGTATTGAAACTCCCGGATTGAAACGAAATCCCAATGTCTGGATATTGCTGCGTATAGTTATATCCAATCATCCATGCATTGTTTCTATTTTGTGTAAAAGCTGGTGTATTCCCAATGAGAATAATGAAAGCTATTGAATACCAACGTATAAATTTTGATTGCATTTCGTTTACTTAACAAGTGAAACTTTCCCAATGAAGTGTTCATTTTCATTATTTAATAAGCTCAACAAGTAAATACCTGCGGGATATGTTTTGAGTCCGATGCTAATAGTAGAGTTCTTTGTCTCTAAAGTATATTGCTGCAACTGCCTTCCAAGTATATCCTTTAAAATTATCTTACATTCACTACTATCCGCAATTAAATATTTCAGTGTAATTATATTGTCTGATGGATTGGGGAAAATTAGAAATTGATTGCCAACATTACTGTCAAATGACTCTTTCGGGCTTCCGTTGCAAATATCCGCATCATTCCAATGTAAATCATTATCTGCAATTTTCAATAACGCCCTAGCCTTATAAACGGCCTTCCCTCCACTATATGGACATTGATTAGCAACATCTTCAAGCTTTGAAAATTGCTCAGTTTCAAACGCGAATATTTTATCGGCAATAACATCTAAAAATACTTCATTCACATCCTGCTGGTTGGATTCATAAATGGCACTTGTGGTTATCTCTTCATTAGTTGAAATTGCGCTTAGCCTAACAAATTCCTTACTACTTAAATTTAGACTTGTGTCTGAAAGTAGGGCTATTAATGAATCTACTTTGTAGAACTGACCAATTGGATGACTGTAAGTAGTATCATAAAAATTTTCTAAAGTTGCATTGCGACTGCGAATTTCACTATGAGTGCTTAATACCGAGTAAAGTGTTTTCCTTAAATTATAGTTCAACGCTTCGTTATTTGAGCCATCATAAAATTCATTTTCTACAACAGCGACCCAAAAGTCATCTTCAAAATCAAATTCCATAATGCCTTGGGGTGGGTCGCATGGCATTGGATCATTACCAGAGGTAACTATAAAGATATTGTTATACCCAATCACAGCATTGTTATAAAGTGGGTGATAATAATTTAGATCTGAGACAGTAAAAGTTGGGGGATTATTGGATGCATAATTCATTGTTTCATTTGTCATACTCTGTAAAGTACCATCTCCTTTCCAGTAGTTACCCGCAGTTTTATTACCAACTAAGCCTTGGTTATTCATAACCAAATTAGCATATCCATCCAACCCCAGTGAAATACCATCGTTGTGCCATTCTAACGTGGTACCCTTTACGTTTGCAGCCCCACCAAAAGAGGGAGCGGTGCAGTCATCAGTAAAGTACAAACCATGGAATGTTCCATTGGTTCTATTACATGATAACAATGCATCAGATGACATACTGACAAATATTGCTGTCTTATTATCAATCTCACAATTAGTTCCATCAGTGCCACAAGTGGAAGCGCCGGATAAATTGACCACCTGAAGCCGGAGCAAACTGACCAGTGCCGGCCGGTCCAAATTGACCACCCTTGGCCGGAGTAAATTGACCACCCTGACGAGTAATAAGTTCATGCATTAACGGGACGCTACCTTCCCTTAAGTTTCAAAAACAAACTTAAGGAAGATGGCCAATAAACCGGTAAGCATGAGTAAAATAAGACACGTACTGCAACTTGTTTCGCAGGGCCGCAGTAAATTGTTAATCGCCAGCCAGACAGGTGTATCGCGCAATACGCTGAAAAAATATCTGAAGGCATTTGAATGCAGCGGGCTAAGCTTCACAGAAGTAAATGCGCTTAGTGATGCAGATCTGGATGCTCTTTTTATCAAGCCTCTCGAAAAACCTATTGACCCAAGACTGCAAACTTTATTCAGCCTGTTTGCGGCTATGGATAAGGAATTGAAACGCAAAGGAGTCACCCGCTTTTTGCTATGGCAGGAATACAGGCGAACGCATCCGGATGGTTATGGCATCAGTCAGTTCAAACATTATTTTGCCCAATGGCGTGCGCAGGTAAATCCGAGTATGCGCATGGAGCATAAGGCTGGAGATAAACTCTACGTAGACTTTGCCGGTGATAAGCTTACGATCATCGATAAACAATCCGGAGAAGTGCAGTCCGTGGAAGTATTTGTAGCCATCCTGGGCGCCAGTCAGCTCACCTATGTGGAGGCTGTGACGAGCCAGCAGAAAGAAGATTTTATTGCAGCCTGTGAAGGAGCTCTTCATTATTATGGTGGTGTGCCTGCAGCCATTGTTCCTGATAATTTAAAATCTGCTGTTATCAAAAGCAGTAAATACGAGCCGGTGTTAAATGAAACATTTGCCGACTTCGCACAGCACTATGGCACTACTGTTTTGCCGGCCAGAGCCTATCATCCGCAGGACAAAGCATTGGTGGAAGGTGCTGTTAAGATCGTCTATACCCGCATTTATGCAAAACTGCGGACTGCACAATATTTTACCCTCGATGAACTTAACAACGCTATCCTGATTGCACTCGAACAGCATAATGCTGCTCCGCTCAAAGGCCGCAACTACAGCCGCAGACAACAGTTTGAAGAAGTAGAACGCCAAGCGCTGGCTCCATTGCCACCATTGCGGTATGAGTTAAAAAAACATCTGTTTGCTACGGTCATGAAAAACGGGCATGTATCGCTTAGTGCTGACAAGCACTACTATAGTGTTCCGTACCGGTTCATTGGAAAAAAAGTAAAGCTGATGTACTCTCGCAACACCGTAGAAGTATTTTACCACTACGAACGGATTGCTTTACATAAGCGCACCAAAAGTCCATACAACTACACGACAGACAAAGAACACATGGCTTCCACGCATCGCTTTGTGAGCGACTGGACACCCGAACGCTTTCTGAATTGGGCAGCCACTATACACGACGATGTGCGTCTCTATATCTTAAAAATCCTGGACCGCAAACAACACCCCGAGCAAGGTTATAAATCCTGTGTGGGGATTCTGAGCTTCGCTAAGAAGGTCGGCAATGAGCGGCTGATAAAAGCCTGCCAACGGGCCCTTGGCTATGGTATTTACAACTACAAGACCATCCAGTCCATACTTGAAAAAGGAATGGACACCTATGATGAATCGGAAGAAAACAAACAACTAGAAATGCCCCTGCATGAAAACATCCGGGGTGACCAGTACTATCAGTAAACCAAATGAATCTTGAATCAAAAACAAAAAAAACAAAAACCATGAATGCAACCACGTTGGAAAAAATGCGCAAAATGAAGTTCTTCGGCATGTTCAGAGCTTTTAAAACAAGCCTGGAATCAGGAAGGCAGGATGACTGGACTGCTGATGAAATGATTGCTTCACTCATTGAAGCCGAATGGGATGACCGCCAAAACAGGAACGTGGAACGGCATGTGAAGAACGCCCGCTTCCGATACAAGGCAGCACTCGAAGAACTCCAATATCATAGTGATCGCAACATTGATAAAAACCTGATCATGCGGTTTGCAGAATGTCAGTTCATTGACAAGTGTGAGAGTATCCTCATTACCGGGAGCACCGGAATTGGTAAAAGCTATATCGCATCTGCTTTGGGTCACCAGGCTTGCAGCTTAGGATATAGAGTTATCTATCACAATGCCGCAAAGCTTTTTGGTAAACTGAAAATGGCTAAAGCCGATGGTTCTTACATCAGGGAAGTGGCTAAAATAGAACGACAGCATCTCTTAATCCTCGATGACTTTGGAATACAACCTTTGGATGGAACAAGCCGTGCAGCACTTATGGAGATCATTGAAGATCGTCATGGTAAAAGCGCTACGATCATTACATCACAGGTACCCGTTAACAAGTGGCATGATATAATCGGAGAAAAAACGGTGGCCGATGCGATCCTTGACAGAATCATCCACGCTGCTCACCGCTTAGACTTAAAAGGAGAATCCTTAAGAAAAAAATCAGGTAAGAGTGCCAATTTAATAACAACATAAATCCTTTAACCTTACATTTGTTCAACAACCCAGCAATGCCTGGACTTATAAAATCTTCGCCACAAAAATAGGTGGTCAATTTGCTCCGGCTTCAGGTGGTCAATTTGACCGGCGCTTCAATTAAGTGCTTTAACGATCTGTGTTTCGGTGAATCTTCCTTTTTTCATGAGATTGAATTTAGAGCTTTTAGTCTATTTTCAACCTATCCTGTTTTTGGGGGAGCTTACACTAGCAGGTTTAGTTTTATGGTAAATAAATAAAAAAAAATGGAAATCTACTATGAAAAGGCAATTGATTCGCTAGCAGTTCCAAATTCGAAAAGCCAGTTTAGCTGGCTTTTTTAATTGAAAAATTTGGGTGTCTTTCTTTAAATAAAAAGAAAATTAGTGCTCATGAGATCAATTTTTTTAGCGCTGTATGATAAGTTTTTGGGATTGCTTGACGTTATTTCCATTTATTGTTAGTAGATAAATACCACAAGCCAAAGAGTCAGTATAAATAATTCGATTTTTAAACCACGGATATAGCGAAAATCTTTTGACCTCTCTCCCAAAAGCATCAGATATGGTAGCGACGATTTCATGATCCGCCTCATAAACAATATTAATCCAATCACTAGAGGGATTCGGGGAAATTCTAAAACTTATCGCCTTAGATCGCTGGTGAGCAGCAGTGCTTGAAAAAAGGGTATCGCAAGGTGAGCCTTGTAAAGGACCAAGATCGTAATTGGGGTAGTTTGGAATACTTGCATTATTATAACTTAATAGAGAAACACCACTTTGAATAACTTTACAGTTCAATCCCAGGCTATCAGGATGATCAATTATATGTAAAAAGGCAGTGGAGTTATAAGTGGAAATATATATTTTGTTATCAGGAGCTAACTGCATTAAGGTAAACCACCTGGCTAATCCCGGTTGGGAATCATAATCATATGTCGCTACAGTAATCACCGAATTTGGAATATCATTAGCCAAAAGATCATATTGAAAAATATGAATGTAGCTAGCCACATATAAAAATCTGTTATTTGGAGAAAACATACAGCTCAGCAACAATGATGAGTCAGGTATTTCCAAATGAATTTGATTAGAAAATTCACCTGTGCATCTGTCAAAGTTCATGAGGTCGACACTTTGTTCAGGACTTAGATTTGCATACCATTTGCCATCTGGAGTGAATACCGCGTACCCAAAAATGTCATAAGGTATCGGAGTACCAATATACTGCTGAAAAGGTCCCAGAATTGTATCGGGTGTGATAAGTAATTTGTAATACTTGTTGGTGTAATATTCATGACAAACCAACCACCAATCCCTACCATTAGCATGCTTGCAGGCATTTAATCTCCCTAATGTCAAAGTATCAATTATGGTCGGTATTGTTTTGCTTCCAACTACTATTCCACCCATACCGTTATCGAGGGTTATGTCTATCAAGCTATATCTTAGTTCAAGAGGTTGTGCATCATAGCCAGTTAAAGGGAAAATTTCATCTGCTGACTCATGAAAGAGGAAATACTGCTCGAAGTTATTAGGTTTGGGTATGACAATAGCACCTTGAGGAATAGGTAATCCATCTGGATATTCGTCAGTTGCATATCCTGGGTTAAAACCAAAAGTATTATCTAAAGAATCAAAGTTTCTATTCTTTATCAAATTGCCATTAGAATAGAAGAGCAATTGTCCATTAGTATCACATATCGAGGCATTACTTAAATAAAATTCCGACCTGCCATCTTCAGTAAACATTACTAAGCTTCCATTTGAAAAGTCAAGTCCCTGCGATAGATTATCGGAGAATTTGGAATCTAGCATCCAGATCATATTTCTATTCTGTGCTGATGCCGTTAAAAAGATAGAAGCAATGAAAATATATAACATCGTTGATCGAATCAAGAATTTCATAAACATTATTCAATTAGATTAACCTTACCAATATACTTTAAATTATCTTTAGTTTGAAGAAATAGACCATACATACCTGATGCATATAAAGACAAATCAATTTCAATTTCACCTACATTATTTTTAACAGGTATTTGCTGAAGCTTATTACCCAGAATGTCGGTTAGAATTATTAGATAATTTCCTTCGTTCATTAATGAATATTTCAATTTGACAATTGAGCTTGTTGGATTTGGATGAAGATCAAATTGATCCTGTGATTCAATATTCGTAGTTGCTGCTTTAAGTGTTAACTCACATATTTCTCTATCATCCCAATACCATTGATCCGTAGCTATTCTAAGAAGGCCCCTTGCTTTAAAAACAGCTTCACCTCCCACGTAAGGACATTGGTCAGCAATTTCCTCAAGCTCTGAAATTTGTGGTGAAGTAAAAGAATAGTTGTGGAGAGCTACAGTAGATAAAAAAATATCATTTACTGAAACTCTATTTTCTACAAATATGTCAGTTGAGCTTATGCTATTATTTTCTGTAATGGCCTCCAGTCGAAATGACTCTCTTTGGGAATCACTTAATGTAGTATCATTAAGAGCTGCTATCAATTTATCAACTGTATAAAAAATTGCGATAGGATTTTCTTGCACGGTATCATAAAAATTATCAAGAATCTCATTGCTTCTTAAAGTTTCATACTCAGAAAGTGCAGCATATAGAGTTGACTTTAAATTAAAATTTAATTGATCTTCATTTTCTCCAGTATAAAAAGCACCGTCAACAACCAATTCCCACATATCATCATCGTAACCATTAATTGAAAAATCTTCCACGCTAATGGGACAATTAGCGGAGTTATCAAATTCGGCTATAATATTAATGGCAGGATAGGTTACTGAATAGTTTCCATTATTCACAGGATTATAGTAATTAGCGTCTTCTAAATGAAATTGTGGTGATAATGTTGATCCCGCATTGAAAGTTTCATTAACAATTGTTCCAGTTGCTGAGTAGTCACCTTTCCAAAAATTACCTGGACCTTTAGCTCCAAGGGCTCCAACTCCATTTTGATTACTAATCGCAGAACCTGCATACGCCGGATCTATTCCAAGAAATATTCCATCATGATGCCATGCCATGGATGTGGTTTGTATTGATGCATTTACTGAAGGGTCAGTATTTGTACAATCATCAACTAACTGTATTGCTATTTCAGTTGCATTGGTTCTATTACATTTAAGCAAGTTATTTGGACTCATGGTCAAAAAAATACCCACTTTATTATCAATATCGCAATTTGTTCCGCCTGTTCCACAATCATAATAATCCGTAGTTGGGAAATCTGTATCATTTATTAGATTGGTTCCTATAAAAAGATTATAAGCATTCTCTGCCAGAATTCCGATACCTTGAGTGCTGGAGTAAAGAATAATTTTATTGTGATCTATTGAAGCGTCTGCAGTTCCTTCAATTACAATTCCCATTGCTCCACAATAAATCACATTGCCTAAATCGGTATCCGGATCAGTACCTTCATCAAGTCCACCAACAACAATCGATCCTGTGCCACCCCCTAATGCATCAAAATCACTTATGTAAATTCCTGTCGGATACGAGGAATTTAAAGCATTTGTAGAAATGTTATTCAATTGAACATCTACATTATTTCCATTAGTCTCCATAACTTCAATACCAATATTGCAGTCACTAATGGTATGTTCATTGATTCGTTGATTTCCCTGGGCACTAAGCGTTTTGATTCCTATATCAACATTCGAAATTTCAATATCAGTTGTCACTAATCCAGTTTCAATTGCGTTAACACCTATCTTATAATTTGTAATTGACCCCCCGGTAATTAAAGCATTCCCATTAGCGCTTTGGGTGGAGGGGACGTCATTGAGATATATAGCATTTAAACCTCTTTCCTCCTCATGAGGATATTTTATGGTGCCTACATCAACCGTAAAAGTGTTATCAATTATTTTATCCGCTAAAGAAAAACCATAATTTTCGACAACAATAGCTTCATAGTTATCACTAAATACAGAATTATCAATGTTGAATCTGGAATCCTCTGTTGCAAAGACCGATCTAATGGCATCTCTAATCTCTGAATCTTTAATAATTAACCCGTCATCTGCCCGGAGATTACCTTGAATTTCTATGCCGGTCCACATTTCATCGCAGCCTGATAGGACAGATCCATTATCTATTAACAAATAATAGTTTGGTTCAATCACTATTTTTGCTTCGGGACCAAAAATGATATGTGTACTTTGAAGAATTTCGAAGTTAACATCCACTATAAACAAACCATTGATTACAATTTCATCTGTTGTAGAATTAAAGTGCTTAATTTTATATATATTATTACTTACTGCCGGAGTATAGTAACTGTCATCATAAACATTATCGGTATTCAAATAGTCAAATAGTTTTTTAGCTGTCCAATAATCACCAGCAGGAGAAACTACATATGGATCAAAGGTAAGTCCCAATGCACTATTGCAACAGTTATTAACGTGTACTGTTACTTCATCTTCCGACTCACAAAATCCTTCATCTGTTAATGTATAGGTAGTAGTTGCACTTGGAAGAGTGCTAAAATTACTGTAGGATATTTCATCGTCAGATAATCCTCCTGAAGAATAGGTCCACTCAAAACTATGGAAACCTAAATTGTCTGCTGGCTCGTAGCCAATGTAAACAGCACTACCATTTTCAAAATCAGAACATATATAAACATCCGGCCCCGCATCAACCGGTTCACTTACTTGTACCGTTATT
>JBGAWA010000027.1:26302-40880 GCA_044227805.1 Chitinophagales bacterium
TGTGGTTGTTATTTGAGGATGCAATAGCAAATTGGATGTGGTGGCATTGATTTGGTTCAGAACATCCCCTTCATTTTGCGGCATCCAGTTGTACTGCAAATCCTCAGTTGCACTCTCTAATTCAATTAGCCTCGCATCCCCTGGACATGGACAAGGAGTTAAGTCACATGGTGCTTCATTGGCTGTAAATGATGGTAGAGGGTTTACGGTAATAGTAACCTCATCGAGATATGCGGAAACAAAAGCAGGATTATCTACCCAACCTGCAATCTGGTAAGTTGTAGTGGTTGATGGGCTCACCACTATCGTGGGACCATCAAACACAGACTGTCCATTTACAGGTGGTGAAATATAATACTTCTCAGCACCACTTACGTAGATGGTTGCTTCGTAAGTGCTCGAGCCACTGCAAATAGAAGAGTTGGATACATCAACGTTTACGTGTGTAATTACAGCAAGGGGCATATTATCCCAGGTTCCCTTAATCAATGTTATACTGTAAGGAAGTATGTCCAAATTAGTACCATAGGTGAAAGCCATGGGATCGGTATCCTCTACTACTTCCGTTCCGGTTCCGGTAATAAAAGTGAGAGGGCCATTAAATAAAGGTGGTGACATGCGCGTATAGGTACCTCCTAATGGAAACAGCGAAGAAACGTTGATGAGTTTACTACTTTCAGTAAAGTTAATTATTACTGCAATAAGACTATCACTAAATTCAAAATTTTCCCCATCACTGAACATCCAACCAACCACTCCATCGTGAGGCGAATCCGTAATATCATTGATCTTGTCAACATTGCTAAACATTATTTGATCTGCGAAGCTGGTATGCTTCATTGCTTCGCCCAAATATTTTAATCCATAACCTGTTGCTGCCATGCCCCACAATGTTGTGATACTTGTTTCGGAAGAAGGATAATCATTTGGATAACCCTCGGTACTACTAAAATAAGCCCCCTGGTCGGCTCCACTGAACATAGTTTGGCAGGTTACATGAGTCACATCAGGATTGCTTAAAAAGGCAAGGGTCAGACCAGCAGTGTAAAGGGAATGCAACCACCGACCGGTGAAATTGTAATGATCTTCTTCCTGATTATATTCCGTCACCCATATTTCCTCAGCAGAAGAACCGTAATCTGCGAAAGCGGAAAACTCTGCCTGAGTTTCACCTGTTTCAAAATTTTCTAAATTTTCCTCCAATCTGAATGGTTCAGAAAGAATATTCGAAAACATACCGCTTGGACCACTGTACACAGCAGGGAGGTAATTATTCAAATCAGGATCATTATATTTAATTTCATTCTCTTTTAGTCCAATCCATGGATAAACATGGAAGGTTAGTGCATCAACATTTAACATGTCTCCTCCGCTAAATAAACCTTCTACTCCATTGAATGTTCCATTTGTATTCCAATAGCTTCTTCTGTCAGGTGGATTAAGTATATTGGTTTTCGATGTTGCTGCTACTGCGGCAATTTTAACATCAGGAAAAATTTCTTTTATTGCAGTTGCCCATGTTTCTGCTACTGCCCCATAGTCAGCTGGTTGAGGGAATGCTATTGCAGATTCATCACCATTAAGATAGAATTCGTTACCGAGTTCGATATATTTTACGGGGATATCTAAACACTTTGCCGCATATAACAGCGAAATTTGTGTTCCCATATCAGAGGTGAGCAAATTGAGATTTAAGATAGGAAATGCTGCACAGGCATCGAGGACAGTTTTAAAATCTTCGAGCTTATCTGGCAATGGAACGGAGGCCATATTATCCCAGGGAAGACCATCTGTGGCATATTCAGGAAGTGGATATGAATCTTTTACATCGTAACCAAGTGCATTATTAAACAGAGGGTTATCATAACCTCTCCACCAACCTGTTTGCCAGTTCCACCAGTTCGAAACAGTTCCACCCGGATAGCGAAGTAATCCTGGAGACAAAGCAGGCATATGAGTCGCAAAACCACCTGGAGTACTCCAGCCATATTCTGCTTTTGTAGTGACGGTCCCATTGTATCCTATAAAATGATCAATAGTCCGAGGACTTTGTGTAAGAGTTGCAGTCAGCAGGTTTTTCAGCAATGGAAAATTTCCATTTATTTCTCCCAATACTTGAACACTAATATCACCACCTGAAACAGTTCCAGAAAAATCCTGGCTACCAAAAAAATATCCATTCAATGTTGCACTACCTGAGGGTATTGTTATGTCATTACTAACCCGAAAAAAAACTTGTTCTTTTGTTACTCCATCCAAAACTATTGAGGCTCCATTTGCAAATGTGAGAGAGCCCCCAATATCAAATACAAAATAGGAACCGTTATCACCATCCAACGTAAGCGTTCCGCTTAAACCCGCATTTCCAGTTATGCGGTAGACTCCCCCGCCATAAGTATTCCCTCCCAGAGTTCCCGCAATAGTACTTGCCGATAAGCCATCAATCACATCCATTACAGCATCAAGTTGAATCAATGCATCCGATACCTCTGAAGTACTAATAAATATTTGGTCCGATGCAGTTATATCATCATCTACCTCATCATTAGATCCAACCGAGCCTGTGACAGCTACGGGAGAAGAAACAGTAATACTGCCATCGGCCAAAAGTGGAAATCTGTTCAACGATTCTAATTCAAATCCACTAACGGTTACTTCCACATCATCTATGTCGACCATCATGTCAGCATCTGTTACTTTTAAATAATACTTCTGAGTGGAAAAAGGTGAAGCAGATGGGTTAGCAGTAGTGTTGCTGCTCAGCGCATAATCAACGATCCATTCATAGGCATACGGCGAAGTCCCGCTGGAAGCACTCGGACTTCCACCAAGATTGGTAGATTGACCTAAAGAAATACCAGCATCGCTACCTGCGTTAGCTGTAACAGCTGGTGAATTTTTTGCAATTAGAAAATCACCGAAACTGCTTTGAGAAGAAGAAGTAGTTATGGTGCCTGCAGTAGTGTTACCGCTCGTTGTTACTGAACCTACATCTGCCCAGGCAGAACCATTCCATCTTCCAATCTTTAGAGTACCCAGAGTGTAAATATCACAGGAGTGGCTATCCCAGCTTAATCTCACGGTTACATTGCTGCTTCCCGTAGTGCGTGCAAGATTCCAGTATTCGCACATGGATGTATAAGTAAGACTGCTTCTGGCCAAACCCAGAGGTTGAATTACTCCGAAAAATTCGGCAGTAAATGCATCGGTAGAAGAGGAAGGAGCCGAGATCGTTAGCGGTTTATATGAGCTCCCAGCTCCTAATGGGAATGTAAATGAAGAATTGCCCACCTTCTTCACCGGTCCTTTCAGGAAGCTTGAAGAAGAACCACCACTAACCGTGCAACCAGATGTTAGCGTTAATAAATTTGTTGCTGTTGATTTTATAAATCCCGACGTGAGTGTCAGTGAATGCGAGATGATCATTGGATTTTGCAAAACCAAAGTATGACCACTCTCGATCTTTATATCATAGGCCCGTGCTAAGCTTGAACCAGTTATTAGTTGATCCTGGCTAAAATTCGTGAATTGGATGGTCGAATTAAGGATTGAACTGCTGTGCGAGTTGGTATATGTTAAATTCTGATTCAAATTTATCGCACCATTGTTAACTGTATTGGTTGCAGTGCCGGTCATTACAAGGTTATTATTAATGACTATGGTATCGGTCAGATAATGGCTGCTGCTATGTCCCTGAAACTCCACATCATAAAATTCCATCTTTCCTTTTATTGTATTGTCATGGTAGAAAAGAAGACTGGAGGTCCCTTCGTTGATCGTGCCGGAACGGTAATCAAGATAGGTGGTGCCACCCATTCCGATATTGCCGCTTAGGTTTAAGGTTCCGCTTTTAGCGATGATGACATTGGGAAGTTTTGTGTAATCGGTTCCGGAGTTCCCGGTAATTGTTTGCGTGCTGCTGCTGTTAAATTTAATATCGGCCGTTCCTCCGCCTGTGCCAGAGGTATTACTCAAAGTCAGGTTACTGCTGCCGGCCATTAAAATAGTGTCAAAGTAAATACTGCTGATGCTAAATGATGTCGTTGCATCGGGCGCATCAAAAATCACATCATAAAAATCAACGGCTGACGTAATCGAACTTCCCGAGATCGTAGGTTGACCGCTTGCTGCCTTTTTGAATACTACTGTTCCGTTGTTGTGATTAAAGGTGCCCGAAGACTTTGAGAAATTACCGGCAAGGGTAAAGGTTGCCGATGTGCTGGTGAATGTTCCTCCGTCAATGGACAGACTGGAAGATATATTAAGAGTCCCACTACCACCGTTGAATGTCCCGCCAGTTACCCGCATTTTGTCTGCAGTAAATGTATTGGACCCGGATAGGGTAATGGTTCCCGTATAGTTGGATTTCACATTTACAAACCTAACGTTCATAGGTGTGTCGATTGTGGCATTGGTGCCGGAGCAATTACTAAATAGCAGCGTATCGCTGCTGCCAGGGAAAACCGTAGCTGTACTTCCATTGCAGGTAGCGATCTTCCAGTTGCTGATAACTTTTGCAGAGGTACTCGCACCCTGCGGTTTCCAGATGTAAGTATTTTGTGCTTGGCTATAGAATGCAAAAGAACATACAATCACGAGGCTAAGTGATGCATATTTCATAAGCGAAAGTTTTTACTGATTACATAAAATTGATAAAACAGAACACTCTTTTAAATCAATGGACCTGAAGTTAATCGTCGGTCGTTATCTTGATTTCATTGTATCCACCGCCAATCAGCATCACCTTTACCCACACATACTTTGTATTTGAATAATTTAATGTGCCAAGTGGAAGAATAAGCGTATTCAAATCCAATGCGGCATCTCCAGGCAGAGATGCTTTTGCATATTCCTGATTATAGAGGTCATTGTGATCGAACGTGGTACCGATCTTAATTTCAATTCCTGAAAAGTTAACCGTGTCGGTAAGGAAAACAGATAAGTCACTGTTACTACCATTGGTCTCAATCATACAATCCATCACCTTGGATTGAGTAAAGCCAGAATGGAAACAAAAAAGGAATAGTGGGAGGATTATTGTTTTCATGGGTATAAAATTGATGTGAAAACGAATGATTAAAAATAATAATAAAAGGTGAAATACCTAATTATGGCTAACTATTTAATTAGTATACTGATTTTGTAGGGAGCAAGTCCAAAAGTTAGTTGAAAATTAAGAGGGAGAAGTTTTGTTTTTCAAGAGACTGTAAACTGAACTGTGCTATTTAAAGTTAGCTACTTATCTCTTCCGCACTTCTATCTGCCATAATGCTGCCGCCAACCAACGGTCTTGCTGATCAGAATTGCTCTAATGAGTAACACGATCTGTCTATTTTTGGGGATGCTTACATTCTTCCAGAATCTGATAGATCATTAACTGACAGATCGACAGATGCTGTTCGAGTAGGCTTACTTTAACATCAATGGGTTGCTCAAATAGCCAATTGAATTTAACTCTCGTGATAGTTGTACTTTTATTCGTGGGTTACGGATTCGATTTTTTTTTATTTCGCACTACTGAGTTATCAAACTTCTGAACCCTCTTTTCTTTTATCAGTTTTCAATTAGCTTTTGGACATGCTCTGGACCTGATCAATGATTGTTAATAAGTCCATTAAATGATTTAATCAATTATCTAAAGCAGTATATCCATTCCATTTTTTTGTACATTTCAGAAAATTTAGCACGTTCTTCGAAACATGCGTGGGATTTTTTTACTCTCTTTTTTTATTTTCCTGTATTCCTTGCCTGCTGGCTTCAGCCAATGCAATGGCCTTCCCACCGACTGTGTGGGCACGCAATCCTATACGGTGGATCCTGCCCCGGTTAATGGATTTTATAATGCCGGAACAGTAGTCACCTTTTGTTATACCATTCAGGATTACAATCAATGCAATTCCAACTGGTTTCACACGCTGGACCTGAATTTCGGACCGGGTTGGGACTTAACCACGATCACACCCATCAGCCTGCCTGCAGGATGCGATGGAATGGGTAACTGGAATTTTTATAACAGTGTAACTTCTACTTCAACAGGACAGAGTTTCGGGCCCTGCTTTTCTTATGACTCACCGCTGGGCTTTATTGGTAATGTCCTGGATGGCAATCCGGGAAATAACTTTGGTGATAACTGTGCAAATTATACATGGACATTTTGCTTTTCTGTGATGGTTTCCACTACCTCCTATGGTCAAAGCCTTTCAGTGGATGCCACGGCAACAGGCGATGGTTCGGCCGGTTCATGGACTTCAAATACCTGTCCCGGCGCCGCCTTTAACCTCTCGAATGCATTTTCACAGGCATGTTTTATTTCGGCTACCAACGTGGTAGTTCAACCCACTTGCCTGAATAACGATGGCTCCATTGCGCTGACCGTTACCGGTAACCTCGGACCAGCATCATTTCTCTGGACACCTGGCGGACAAACTACCTCTTCCATCAATGGCCTGTCTGCAGGAACTTACGAAGTAACCGTTTCCGATACGGTAAACTGTGAAATTGTTTACAGCTTCGATCTGAGTTTCGATAATCCTGTAACGTTTACGAATATCATTAACGATGCAGCTTGTTTTGGGTATTGCGATGGCATTGCAACCATATTCGCTGCTAATGGGTCTTCACCATATAGCTATAGCTGGGCATCTACAGGTAATGTCAACCCTTATGACAGTGCGCTTTGTGCGGGTGATTATTATGTTACCATTACCGATGCTAACTTTTGCTCCCGCATTGACACGATCACCATTGGATCGCCGGCCGAAATCATGCTCAGTCCTTCAGTTAAAGATGCCTCTTGTTATGGTGGTTTTGATGGATGGGCAACAGTGAGCGCCACCGGTGGCTCTGGTATTTATTTCTTTAACTGGCAACCATCCGGTCAAAACAGCGATACAGCTAAAAATCTTATTGCGGGAACCTATACAGTTACCGCTACCGATACCAAGGGTTGTTTTGCTGATTTGTCAGTAACTGTTACCAGCCCGCCAAAAATAGTGATCACGCCGACGATTACTCCGGTTAGCTGTTATGGTTTCAGCGATGGTGAGATCACCACATTGGTCAGCCAGGGCGTTGCACCCTACCAGTATTATTGGGTCAACAACGGCCAGCCCACAACAGGTATCAGCGGCCTGCCGGAAGGAAGCTATTCACTGCTGGTTACGGATGATTCAGGCTGCCAGCAATTAGATACATTTTATGTCTCCCAACCTGACTCACTGTCAGGCATATTAACCATCACTCCACCAAGCTGCCCTTCGGCTACCGACGGCGGTGTTGCAGCGGTGATGGCAGGTGGTACAACACCGTATGCTTATTTATGGAACAGTAATCCTGTGCTTACAACTCCCTCACTCGGTAATCTTTCACAGGGTTATTTTTCTGTTTTGGTTACCGATGCCAATAACTGCACTTTGAACCTTGCTGAATTTGTAAAAGCATTGCCCGACCTGGTAATTAATGCAGGAATGGATGTATCAATCGAACTCGGTGAGAGTGTCATCCTGAATGCACAGGTAGACAGGTTCGGTGATTTTAATTTCAGGTGGAGTCCACCGTACAATCTTTCCGATAGCTTGTCATGGACAACATATGCTTTCCCATTTCATACCACTACATATGTGGTTGAAGTGACCGACCCTGCTTCCGCTTGCATCGGCAATGACACTGTTACCGTCATCATTCTGCCTTCTGGCTATGTGCTGGTTCCCAGCGCCTTTACACCTAACAACGATGGATTGAATGATCAGCTCTTTCCGGTCTTTGGCGAACTCGTGAAAATCACATCCTTTAAAATTTTCAATCGCTGGGGGCAGGTAGTATTTTCAGGAACAACGGAAGGCTGGGATGGAACCTTTCATGGTAAACCCGAAGAGACTGCCGCTTATGTTTATGAGGTACACTATCGTATTGAAGGCCGTGCTGATCAGTCGTATACTTCTTCCGGCAGCGTCATGCTGATCAGGTAGCTGAACGATTACCAGTTGATTCATCACTCAACTCAGATAAACAGCTTCTTCTATGCCGGTGCCGATTTCAACAGTAATATGTTCCTGCA
Source organism: Chitinophagales bacterium (assembly GCA_044227805.1). Classification (GTDB taxonomy): domain Bacteria; phylum Bacteroidota; class Bacteroidia; order Chitinophagales; family UBA10324; genus JACCZZ01. The sequence continues at coordinate 34,359 of JBGAWA010000027.1, forward strand.
TGCTGGTAGAAAGCGATAATCCTACATAATCCGGGCTCACGGGATACACTTTATGTTTCCGGTCAATCAGCACCGCAATCTGTATACGTTTGGGCGCGAAATCCAGAAATGGTTTCATGGCATAGAGTAATGTTTTCCCGGTATTGGCCACATCATCACAAACGATCACTACTTTATTATTTACTGAAGACGGGTCGATCCCCATCAGGATCTCTGAAGTTGCCGGATTGTGCTTCTGCAGTTGAATATCGGTTAAAATCACCGAGAGATGACCGGACTTCCTGAGCTTAGCTTCCAGTCGTTGGGCAAATACAAATCCTTTCTGCCGGATGCCTGCGAGCACGATTTCCTGTTCCTCATCATTATGTTCCAGAATTTCATAACTGATGCGTTCTGTCTTCCTGTTGATATCGTCAGCCGTCAGTATGACAGAGCGTTTTATTTCTTCCATAAAATCACAGATAATTTTTTGCTATGCGTGAATTCAATTCATAATGATTGCTGCATGAAGCAAGCATTTTGATTATTTTAATTCCAATCTACCACAAAACCAGAGCTGTTCAGCTTCACGATTAATTCCGATTCTATTTTAGCAATAAAACGATTTTAATAAATAACCAACTTATGTACCTCCGATGCAAAGGCCTCCATTTCAAGATGGTAAAAATACAAACCAGGTTGAAGTTGCTGTCTGATAGTTTGTATTTCTTTTGAACTGTTGACTGGAATCTCAACGACCGTACTTCCTGAAAGATCCTGTATAATGATGCCACCATTGAATCCAGCTTTAGATCGGTAATAAAAATTAGTGATGCTGGCTGACGGATTTGGATATGCCAGTATGTCAATCTGTGCGGTACTTTCTTGCGGAATGCCCACATTATACAGGCAGGATCCATTATCCATATTAGCCGCTGCATCGTAATTCACTGCATTACTATCAGTGCAGCCGAAAACCACGGGAATACAACTACCGTCATCCACTGTTGCCATCGGATCATAGTTTATGGAAAAAGGTTGGGTGCAGCCGTAACTGATTTTGATATTCATGGCTGCATAGCCATCCACTTTTCCATAACCCCATTGGCTATCGGGCAAATCGTTTCCGGTAAAATCATCCTGGAGGCAGGAAAGGAGGATGGCATCTTTAACTTCCTGGTAGGTTGCCATCGGATTTTTTTGCAGGTAAAGTGCCGCAATGCCAGCCACCACGGGCGATGCCATTGAGGTGCCGCCGTTCACATTGTGCATGCCACCCAGCGCCACTTTGTAGGCTTGGGAAAGAATGAGTGCCGCTGCCTGTGAAAGCTGACTTGTGGCCAGCGTTCGGTTGCCGGGCGCAGTGGCATCCGGTTTAATGCGTCCGTCGCGGGTGGGGCCGAAACTGGATGAAATAGCAAGTCCGCCTGGTACATCCAGCGGATAGGCAATCTGATCGCCATAGTAGTCGATATATTCATTGCGGTTGATGTAGTTTGCAACCGTAATGACTTTATCGGAACAAGTGAAACTGCTCACGATAGTTTGTTGGGTATCCGGCAGCTTGTAACGGCTGATGTCAGGAAAACTGCTGCTGAAGGGAGCGTGAGTACCATGTCAGAAGTTCCTGTCGTTGACAACCCGCTCCACAAATCAAATCGGCTGCTTCCATTCGTGATAAATCGCCAATAGTAACCCGTCAGGTCAGGTTCAATGAATACCTCGCACGAGTAAGTGCTGTCAAATTTATAGGCAGTTAGTGTGGCAATGCCGATTCTTGTCGTTCCATTCCACAAGGTGTCTTTGATCGTGAAGGAACCTGTAGTGAAAGTAAAAATCATTCAACAGGTTAAAATATTTGGTACAGCATGGAGGAATGCATATGGGGCGGTGTTATCCGCACCAATGGCAAAGCTGAAATTCTCCGCGGCATCGTTATCGATCCACCATTCAAAATAAACTCCTCCTAAACCACTGTTGTACTTAAACCAGGTGAAGGAGGAATCGGCCGTCGTTTCATATCCAAGGTGAAAAGGGATATTACCGGCATTGCCTGCAGCACAAACAAATGTATGGCCTTGCTGCTGCGTAATAAGAAAATCCATTAACTGCGCCGGCAGATCATTGCCGTCATGCGAACCGGCATAGGTGCCGATGCTGGCATTAATGACGCATGGCTTGCCAAGTTCAGCGGCCCTGTCAAATGAATATTTAGTGGCATCAACAACATTTAGCAGAAAGTTGTCGTCCATACTGACTGCTACCGAAATAATATCGCAAGCCGGAGCAACACCGATAAAATTATTGACCGCCTGTCCGTTGCCGGTGGCAATGCCGGTTACATTGGAGCCATGCCCGAAATTATAGAAGGGTTCAGCATGGGTGCACAAGCCTGCATCAATGGCGGCGGCATCCCATTCCTGTCCGTATTCATATGGTTCGGGAAAGGTTCCTCCGTAATCAGTCGTCTGGTCCCACAGGTATTTGATCCGCGTGGTGCCATCAGCATTTTTGAAATCAGGATGGGTGAAATCAATGCCGTCATCTAAAACAGCCATCACCACGCCTGCTCCGTCATAGGCTTGCATGAGTGGAGGAAATCCGGAATGCACCGGAGAGATATTGGCGTTCAGCAGCGTCATGTCATCCATCAGCTGTCCGTTGCCATGCAATCCTTCCAACCTGCTGACACCCTTCATGGCCGCCAGTTGTTTCACTTTATTCAAGGGTAAACGAATCGCAACTATGTCGGACACCGCATACTTACTGGATCCTCCTAATTGCTTCGTGGCACTGTTAATCTGTGCCACATTACCCTGCACAAGCAGTGAAACGGATCTTGTACTGGTATCATTGCGCGACAGCGCTTTAAGCAGACCGCTGTTCATATGCGCAAGTGGCAGTGAAAAAACAAATGCCGGAAACAGGCATACAAGATAAATGAGTTGTATTTTTCGCAGCATAAGTGTTAACCCGTAAATTTTAACCGGCGGATGAGTTGTTGCGTTGATAAAGATTTTTAATTGCCGCACCCGTTCTAAAAATAAGCATAAATGATGACTGCACAAATACTCTTTGTGATCTGCCTGGCCATTGCCATCTTCATTTTTACAAAAAATGTGAGAAAAATTATTCGCAACATTCACCTGGGGCGCGATGAAAAAATCAGTGGAGACACTTCCCGGCGTTGGTGGACATTGATCCGGGTAGCACTCGGGCAATCGAAGATCATGAGTAAGCCGGTGGCGGGCATATTCCATGTCATTATTTATGCAGGCTTCATCATCATCAATACTGAAGTGCTGGAAATAGTGATTGACGGAATCTTCGGAACACATCGCATCTTTGCCGCTGTTTTGCCCGGTGCGTTGTATGGGTTTATTATCGCCGTGTATGAGTTGCTTGCCGCTTTAACGATTGTGGCTGCTATTGTCTTTTTATGCAGAAGGTACTTACTGCGGCTTCCGCGTTTCTCCAGCAGTGATCTAGACGGCTGGCCGCGAAGAGATGCTACGTATATTCTTCTCTTCGAACTGGTACTCATGTTTATGTTTCTGTCGATGAATGCTGCGGATCATCTGCTGCAGCAAAACGTGGGCGGGCACTATATCAATGCGGGCTTGTTCCCTGTCAGCTCCGTTTACTTTGCACCGATTTACCGGTCGCTGCAGACCGATTCACTGGTAATGGTAGAGCGTGCCGCCTGGTGGTTGCACATTATCGGTATCCTGGTTTTTCTAAACTACCTGGTCATCTCCAAGCATTTTCATATTATCATATCCTTTCCGAATGTATTCTTCTCGAATCTTTTTCCGCAGGGAAAAATCAAAAATTCCGCGGCCGTAACGCGTGAAGTGAAGCTGATGCTTGACCCTGCTGCCTCACCTTCCACTGAAGAACAAACGGTTGCCAGGTTTGGCGCCAGGGACGTTACGGATCTTTCGTGGAAGCAATTAATGGAAGCTTATTCCTGTACGGAATGCGGCCGTTGCACCGCTTCCTGTCCGGCGAATATCACCGGTAAGAAACTTTCTCCGCGCCTGATCATGATGAAGACACGTGACAGGATGGAAGAACTGGGACAGCAGATAGACCGGAACGGAGCCGGCTACAGCGATCAAAAATCTTTATTGGGTGATTACATTGCGGAAGAGGAATTATGGGCCTGTACCACCTGTAATGCCTGTGTGGAGGCCTGCCCTGTTAATATTTCACCTATGGGCATCATTATGGATATGCGGCAGGGGCTTGTGATGGAGGATTCAAAGATGCCGAATGAGCTGGCCATGATGAATACCAATATTGAAAACAATGGAGCACCCTGGCAGTTTTCACCCAGCGACCGTTTTAACTGGGCCGACGGATTGGATATTCCAACGATGGCGAACATTGCCGCTAAAGGTGAGGAGGTAGATGTGTTATTCTGGGTTGGTTGCGCCGGCTCTTTTGACGACCGTTATAAAAATGTGACACGATCGTTTGCAAAAATATTAACAGCCGCCGGTACCAGGTTTGCCGTTATGGGTGTGGAAGAAACGTGTACCGGTGATCCCGCGAAGCGGGCGGGGAATGAGTTTCTGTTCCAGATGCAGGCCTTCACCAATATCAGCAACATGAATAATTATGGGGTGAAGAAAATTGTGACTGCCTGTCCGCATTGTTTCAACACATTAAAAAATGAGTATCCTGAACTGGGCGGGCGCTATGACGTGATGCATCATACGGCTTTTCTTCAGCAACTGCTGCTGGATGGGAAAATTGCGATTCGTGATGATAATGACTTGCGGCAAACTTCCATCACTTATCATGATTCCTGTTATATAGGCCGTGGCAATGGCATCTATGAAGCACCACGTTCTGTATTGGAAAGCTTCAAGGCTGATCTGAAAGAAATGAAACGCTGCCGTTCCAATGGATTGTGCTGCGGTGCCGGAGGAGCACAGGTGTTTAAAGAAGAGGAACCGGGCAATAAAAGGGTTAACACCGAGCGTGCGGAAGAAGTGCTTGCAACAGGTGCCGCTGTGGTGGCCGTTGCCTGTCCGTTTTGCATGACGATGCTGGATGACGGCTTAAAAAGCAAAGCAGGCGATAAAGGTCCGAAGATCAAAGACCTTGCGGAGTTGGTGGCCGAAGGATTGTAGATATTCCGGAGTAGCGTAACTAAATAGGAAACATTACAGTATTAATCTTCAAATGACGGAGATTGCAAGATAGTCGGTGTTTCAGTACTTGCATTTTCTCCAATTAGCTATCCGCATATCATTTACAGCATTGGCCTTCGCCATGCAATGCGGTAAGCCGGGCCAAACTATGAATGAAGAATTTTTGTTGATCTGCTGATCTGAAATTTTACATCTTTAATGAATAAAATGATTCATCCGCGGATCACATCCTTTCCATTTATCTAACCAACTTAATCCATCACTATGAAACAACTGCTCCTCCTCTCATTCCTTCTCTGCACCGTAACCGTATTTGCCGGTTATCAATACGTGTCGCCTATGCCGGGTTCAACCTTGAATACACCTTTAACGCATATAATAATTCGGGAGGGTAGTTTGCTGGATCCAGCTTCCATTGATCCCACACGATTCTCCGTCAGCGGATCAAAAAGCGGGGAACATTCATTCAGGATGGCTTTTTCTGACGATGGGAAAACAATCTTGTTATACCCAGATCATCCTTTTGGATTTGGGGAAGAAGTGACAGTGACCATTCTGCCGGGAATAAAATCCATGCATGGCATTACAATAGCCCCTTACACATTCAGCTTTACAACGCATCGTGAATATACCGCGGCTGAACAGGAAAACTTTAAGCTGCTTCCCAAAATTGTACTGCAGGAGGAGATGAAAAAATATGCGTTGGAACCCGTGCAGGAGACGGAAGGCCCTGCACTTGGCCCCAATGATCGCGCATTGCTGGGAAGCTTTTCAATCGTAAAAAATATCAACCCAACGCCAGGAGAAATTTTCTATGATGCCTGGAATGGAAATTTCGGAAGCAGCGCGTATGATGGATACAACATCATCACACCCGATGGAGATTCCATTTATGCCAGCGATAAAGTATCCGTCTGCTTCGATTTCAGCATCAACCCCAATGGCTACCTGTCTGTTTATAATGACAATGTAAACCGGTTTGATGTGTTTGATTCCAATTATGTGCTGATAGATTCCTACTCTCCGGGAAACGGCCGGTTTGCTGATCCGCATGAATTTACAATTTATGAAGACGGACATGCATTCATGGTGGCCTCTGAAACGCATATCGTGGACATGTCGGTGTATAACCCTAATTACTCGCATAATGCCAACGTCACCACCAATGTGATCCAGGAATTCGATAAAAACAAGAATGTGATTTTTGAATGGCGCGCATGGGATCATATCGCAGTAACAGAGTCTAATCAGAATCTTGCGTTTTCCTTTATTGATGCTATCCATACGAATTCCATTGACCTGGATGCCGATGGTAATATTGTGGCTTCCAACCGGCATCTCAGCCAGGTGGATAAGATTGACCGCAACACGGGTGAATTTA
>JBGAWA010000028.1:0-40847 GCA_044227805.1 Chitinophagales bacterium
GCTCAAAAATGTTTCAAGACCACGGAAGATAAACATCCGGGGGTCAATGCCGTGCTGAGCGGAGGCAATAAATTTATCGCCGGACCACTGGAAATGATCAACCGCACTACCCGTCATGATCAGATCGACAATAAGTATTTCATGGATCCGTCTGAAACACGCGCCGAATTTGAAAGGCGTAAATGGAAAACGGTGGTCGCTTTTCAAACCAGGAATCCGATTCACCGCGCTCATGAATACCTGATCAAATGTGCACAGGAAATTGTGGATGGCGCTCTTATCCATCCAATTGTTGGTGAAACAAAGCCGGACGATATTCCCGCACCGGTTCGCATGCGTTGTTATGAAGCTTTGATCAACGGGTATTTCAATCCGGATAATACAATGGTAAGCGCATTGCCTACTGCCATGCGTTACGCAGGTCCTCGTGAAGCCATCAATCACACGCTGATCCGTAAGAATTATGGCTGCACCCACATGATTGTGGGCCGCGACCATGCAGGTGTTGGAACTTACTATGGAACCTATGAAGCGCAGGAAATGATGGACAGTGTTGCCGATCGCACAGGCATGACGATCCTGAAATTTGAAAACACATTCTTCTGCAAAGAAACGGAAGGTATGGCATCCAGCAAGACTGCACCCAAGAATGCTACACAGGTTTCTTTGAGCGGAACGAAGGTGCGTGAGATGTTGTCCAACGGAGAACGTCCACCGGCAGAATTCTCCCGTGCTGAGGTGGCCGACATACTGATTGAATGGGTTACTGCGAAGGCTGGAGTGACAGCATAGGAAAGTATAACGACATTGACATTGAATTATATCCCGGCTTGTTGGCCGGGATTTTTTTTGTCTCCATTTATCCGCGCATTTTCCAATTAAAAACAGCAACGGGTTACCCCTTCAAACGCAGAACGCTTCAAGTTTAACCCGGATTTTTCAGTGGAAAAATCCCGCTTCGCTGCGACTAAGAACTGCTAAGGGTTTGCTCAATTTGTCAAGAAAAGAAAATGTTTCACAAACCCTAAGCAGTTCTACGTCGGGGTTAAACCCGTTGCCGTTTTGAGCTGCAAAATGTGGGTTTAAGTTTCATTTTCCTTTCCATAAAAATGAGTAACCCCTTGGCAGTTCGCAGTGATCGCGAAGTAAGATTTTCCTTTTCTAAAATCCGGGGGCATTTGAAAGTATTGGCCGGTTGTATGGGTTACAACCACCTGTTGCGCCTGAAAATCCAAAGTGTCAGCAAGGAAGAAAGCAGCATAAGCACCAGGGCAAAAAGATATCCGTAGCGCCAGTGAAGTTCCGGCAGAATATCGAAATTCATTCCATAAACGGAAGCCACCAGGGTAGGCGGCAGGAAAACCACTGAGGCAACGGTAAAGAGTTTGATGATTTTATTCTGTTCAATATTGATCAATCCAAGAAATGTATCCTGCAAGTATTCCAGCCGGTCAAAACTGAAAGTGGTATGATCCATCAGGGAGTTCACATCCTTGATCATCATGCGCAGCCGTTCATAACAATCTTTCGGGAAATGATCACTCCGCAACATCGCAGAAATCATACGTTGCTTGTCAATCATATTCTGGCGTAGCAGCATCGTCATTTCCTGCAATTGCGTGGCACGGATCAGGATCTCCTTATCGGCTTTCTGTTCTGCACCCATGAATTTACCGATGCGCGAAATTTCCTTGGCAATATTTTCCAACAGATCGGCATCAAAGTCAATCCTGTTTTCGAAGATGGAAAGCATCACATGATAGCCGGAAGGGAATGATTTGGGGGCCGACAAAACTCTTTTAGAAATTTCGGTAAATGACCGGAACTCGTTGGTGCGATGGGTGATCAGATAATTATTTTTAAGAATAAAAGAGGCAGGGTCGCTGATATAGGTATCTCCCTGCTGCAATAAAAAGTTGGAATTGGCGACAATGATCTTATTGGTTTCATGATACCGCGAGCTGCTTTCAATCTCTTCCTGTTCCTGCTTCTCACTCAGGTTGATCCCAAACTTATTGCTGATGTAACGGGTCTCCAGTTCATCAAGTCTGTTCAGATCCACCCACACCACACTCAAAGGATCAATCTGCGGCAAGGTCCTCAAATCCGACTCGCGGGCAATTTTATCATGCTGCCTGTAATAAATATTGATCATGGATTCGCTATTGCGAGAGTAAATTACGACTTAAACCCACATTTTGCAGTTCAAAACGGAACCATGTTCAGCCAGAAAATAAGAACCGCTCAGGGTTTGCAAAAAATAATTTCTTAGAACAAAATTAACAAACGCTTATCAGTTCAATGTTGCAGCACGGCGGGTTTTTTCAATTGAATCGTCCTTGCTAATCCAATCTTAGCCAAACACCTGTTTTTCATCATCCTTGAAGCAACGGTTTGGTTGCCATCAAAATTCAGCTCCGCCCTCTCATGAGCGCGACGTTCATGTAAACAATATCAGTCAATGAATTTGCTCTTCCTTCGGCCTTGCTTTTATCACCCCGATTATACCTTTATAAAATGACACCAGCAAAAAAATGGAACCGAGCACAGCGACAATAGATGATCCAGCCGGAAAATCATAATGGAAAGAAACATTCAGTCCGATGAAACTTCCCGCCAGGCTGATCAGCATGGAGAAAACCAACACCGCTCCATTATTTTTGGACAGCATGATGGCGGAGACTGCAGGAATAATAAGGAATGAAAAGACTGGAATAACACCATTTACTTTTACGGCATAAACGATGGCCAATCCGATGGAAATATAAAACAGGAAATTCCAGGTATTGAAAATTCCAGGCTGCGCATGCTCACCGCTTTCAAATGATTTTGTGAGGGCAAGAAACTTCCTGTAGAATAGGGCCTGTACGAGGGCAAGGATGCCAAACACCAGGCTGATAGCGGCAATTTGTTCCCAGGTCACCGACAGAATGCTGCCGAACAGCACTTCCTGTATATCCGCATCGCCATGTGGTGTTTTTGAAATGAGCAAAACAGTGATGGCCGAAGCAAATGCATATAGTATTCCAATGATGGCCTCTTGTTTTAGCCGCTTGTCACGAATACTGATGAATGACATCAATAGTGCCCCCACTAAAGTAAATACGAGTGGAATGGCCGTAATACCGAATCCCATGAATGCAGCAAACGCAACTCCGAGTGAAGAAATTTGTCCGAGTGCAAGGTCAACAAATACAATTCCCCTGCCCACCACATGCACACCAAGATAGGAAAGCAACATACCTGTGATGATTGCCACGACGAAAGCTTGCACCATGAATGGTAACTGAAACATTTCAAACATCTGATTCCTGTTTTACCGGTTAAAAAACAAATATTGCTGATCGTGACAGCAACGGCAAGAAGTTGCAGTATCGCTGTTACTGCGCTTTACTTCAATGCATTCGCCAGCTGATTCACGTTGTAATCGAACAAATCAAAATAATTTTTTACCGCATCAAAAGCACCTGTGGAAGTAGCCAGCGTCAACACTTTAACTCCTGTTTGCCTGGCCACAACATCCGAGGAGGATGTAGTAAAATAAGGTGATGAAATAATTACTTTAATATGATTGCTCTGTACTTCACTGATCACCTTTACCAATTGAGACGGTGTTGGCGGAATGCCTGGTTTCGGCTCCATAAAATCAATGATCTTCAGTCCGAACCTGTTTTCAAAATAGCACCACTCATTGTGATACGCAATCAGCTTTGCATCTTTGAAAGGTGCCATGGCCGTAAGCCATTGCTTCATTTTCATGTCAATCTTTGCATTAAAAGCGGATAGGTTGCTTTCAAAGTATGCCCTATTTTCCGGTGATACGCGTTCCAGCCCATTGCAGATATTACGGGCAATGGCTTTACCGTTTAACGGGTCCAGCCAATAGTGCGGATTACCATAGGCATGAATATCCCCTTCAGCACGATTTACGGAGGAAGGCACCTGCAGCAGGTTCACCCCCACGGATGCATCAACATAACCTGCCGCTCCCTTGAATTTTATTGCTGCGCGAACTGGTCAGCAATTGCGGCGACCAGCCTGCCTCCAGGTCTAACCCCACCGTCACGTATAGATCCGCATTCGACAGGTTCATGATATAGCTCGGCTTGGGATCTACAAAATGCGGGTTCTGATAACCGGTTGCAATAGCGGTAGCTGATACCTTATCACCACCTATAAACTCCGCTATGCTTCTTAAATCTGTCAGCGTGGTGACAACTTTTATCGTTCCTGCAATGCTGTTATTCGAAATGCAGCTTGAAAATGCTGCCAATAAAAGAATGCTGATTGTCTTCATAAATTGTTTTTTTGTGTTCATGTTTAGTATTGATGTGCTCCATGCGATCCGATAATAAAAATCCACCGCACCCATCCTTCAAAGAGGGTATCATGATCAATGGCCGTGGTCGCCTTTCCTTCCAATCCAATTTTTTGAAACTCTGTTGCATACCATTCAAAAGTGAGTGCGACTGCCTGTTCCGATTCTTTTGCATTATAAGGTTGCTGCGCATAGTCATATCGCACCGTTGTCATCCACCTTTTGGCAAACTGATAGGTCATGAAAGAATACAAACCGAAAGAGCTGACGATATTGCTTTCACTGAACTTAGCATGGCTGTAGAAAAACTCAGTCTGCCAGGTGAACGAATGATAGGTATTCAACTGAACGGGCTTCCATTTGTAAGTAAGATCAGCTGCAGCCATGTTGGTGACCTGCAATGAATCATTGGGTCCCGAAACCCCACTCAGCCCTAATTCAAGCGTAGCGTTTGGCGTAAGGTCCCAGAAATTTTTCAGGTGGCCGAGATATACGAAGCGATTGCCAGTACTCCTTTCAAAGCTGGGTGTTTCAGAAAAACCAGCTGTTGCCTGAAACGTAAGTTCCTGGTAAAAAGCATGATTGGGTACAAGCCAACTCAGCGACAGTCCTTCATCATTCAACCCTTCTTCTCCAAAAAAACGGACAAAAGCATTGGGCATGTCAATAAACGGCAATGCATGGGGATGCACCGTATTAATGCGGCCCAGCGCCTGCCTGAATTTTCCGGCTTTTAGCTGTAGCCTGTAAGGCAAAGAAAGCGTGGTGAGATACCCTTCTTCCACTTCTACTCCATACTTTAAGGTTTCAGGATCTCTTCCGAAGGAAAGAAAGAGGTCTGCCCGTATATAGGGGTCGACTACTGCCTGTAAAGAGACTTCAGCCTCCTGCAGGTACAAATCGTAATTTCTTGCTGTTTCACTGTTATAGGAACCCCTAAAATCTCCGATGGCACTGATATCGGGATTGGCAGAGGCAGCAGTCCGGGGCACTGCTTCAGGTGCCGAAGGCATCAGGGCAGCTATCTGGCTGAGGGCAGCCGTATCAAGTGAAGTACTGTCTATTTGCTGCTGCGCATGAGCAGTCTGGTTCAATAGCAAAAGCAACAATAAACAGGAACAATGCCTGTATAGCTGCTGTGTGAATAAGAAATGGCACATACGGATTGTATTTTGATCAATGCATGATGGAAAAAGTGTCAATAAGTGCAACATTCATCTATTAACTGATGAATGTACTTATTGCAGGATCATGCAATCACCGGCGGGCCACGCAGTGCAATCGTCACTGCCGGAATATAATAGGAGACTTCAGGAGTTGGGTATTCTATAACAGAAGTGCAGATAAGTGCAGGAGCTACAGCAGGTTCATAACTTTGATAAAATGGATTCACCTGCAGTTGAAGGACCTGGCAATGAACATGGCTTTCTTCAATAACCATGCTGCCATCATGCTTGCAGGCAGAGGTATCATCATGTCCTGCCAGGGCATGAATAAACTCCTTGGGGGTAACGGCAAATAAAAACGCCACCAGCAGGAAGTCGGCTATTATTTTCCGGAAAGTGTTTTTCATGTACGATGTAAAGATACATCATAAGGCAAATGCTTGGCGTAGTTTACAAATTAAGTGTCCTCAAGAAACTGAAAAATATTGGAAGGATATTTAACAAGCTATCTGTTTCCTTGAAACAGAAATGCTGTGTCCGGAATTGTCACATAAAAAGACGTTGCTTCTCATTATTGCCTTGAGCCATGTCTCATCACAAACCCACATTTTGCGGTTCAAAACAACAACGGGTTTAACCTTGATACAGCACTGCTTAGGTTCGTGAAATATTTTCTTTACTGAAAAAAATGAACAACCCCTTTGCAGCACTAAGTCGTGGCGAAGCGGGATTTTTCAATTGAAAAATCCGGGATAAACTTGACGGCATCGAGCATTAAATGATTACATTCACTGCAACCACCAATCGAAAAACTGCTATGCAAATTAAATTCTGTGGTGCGGCACGAACAGTAACCGGAAGTTGCCACCTGCTCGAACTCAATGACGGAAACAGGATATTACTTGACTGTGGGATGTTCCAGGGCAACGAAAATTATATAGACAGTTTTAATGCAACATTTGAATTTGATCCGAAAGAAATTGATGTGCTGCTGCTCTCCCATGCCCACATTGATCATAGCGGACGGATTCCGAAACTGGTGAAAGAGGGCTTTCGCGGAAAGATCTTCTGCACAGCTGCTACGCGGGACCTTTGTGGCATTATGCTCCGCGACAGCGCACACATACAGGAGAGCGATGCCAAATACGTAAATAAAAAACGTGCAAAAAGAAACCTTCCTCCGATCAGCCCATTATACACTCAGGAAGATGCCGAAAGGGCAATGCAACAATTTGTGACTGTAAATTATGAAACACCTTTTACCGTATGCAAAGGCGTCACTGCTTACTTCCGTGATAACGGACACATCATTGGCAGTGGAAGCATCCTGCTGAAGATCAGCGATCACGGGAAGGAAAGAAAAATTGGATTTACCGGCGATATCGGCAGGCCTGACCGGCCAATTCTAAAAGATCCTATCCGTATGGAAGAGGTGGATTACCTGATCAGCGAATCGACCTATGGCGGGCGCTTTCATGAGAGTTATCCGGATGACAAAGAATATTTTCTGAAAGTAATCCTGGATACCTGCCTAAACAGGAAAGGTAAACTCATTATTCCTGCCTTCAGCATTGGCAGAACACAGGAATTGGTTTTTATGATGGATCAGTTGCAAAAGGAAGGACGCCTTCCGCATCTTCCCGTTTATGTTGACAGCCCGCTCTCTACCAATGCCACTGAAATTTACAGGCTGCATACAGAATGCTTTGATGAATTTACCAGCCGTTACATACTAACGGATGCTAATCCATTCGGCTTCAATGATCTTACATACATTACAGCGGTAGAGGAATCAAAAGCCTTGAACCTGTTACCTGAGCCCTGCATCATCATTTCAGCTTCAGGAATGGCGGAAGCCGGCCGCATCGTGCATCATATTAAAAACAATATGGAAGATGCGCGCAACACCATCTTGCTTGTTGGTTACTGTGCGGAACAATCATTAGGCTGGAAAATCCGCAAAGGCATTTCGCCTATCAGGTTGTTTGGAGAAGAAAAGATACTGAGGGCGAAAGTGGAAATCATGGATTCATTCAGTGCGCATGGCGATCACGACGAGCTGCTTCAGTTTTTGGATAATTTGAACAGGGAAAAGTTGAAAAAAATTTTTCTGGTGCATGGTGACTTTGAAGCGCAACTCGCACTTAAAAAAGGGTTGGAGAAACTTGGGTTCCAGTTCATTTCCATGCCGGAGAAAGGTGAAGTAAAACAACTTAGTTTTTAACCGGCAGGATCTTTCTTTCTCCATCTGCATGTATCTCCTGTAGTACAACAACCCGTATTTCCCAGTAGCGTAATGTGGCATTGCAAAGGAACACTCCTTAGCAGGCAGCATACTTCCTGCAACAAATACCCCGTAAATCCTGCTCTTCGCCTTGCTGTCGTAAAAAAATTGATCTAAAGGAGACTTTACAGTGCAGGCAATAACTGCAAGCTTCTACAGAGTTTTTTAACATCAGTCTATTTATTTTGCCATTACTGCCCTATATTCATTGTCTCGTTTGAAACACCAGGCATCATTTAGGGAAATACCGCTTTCAATGCAGTCCTCCTTCCGCTTCACTGAAAATTTATCTGCCATGAAAAATTACAGTAATCTGTTGCTCATTCTTTTTTCAATGTCAATGCCTTTTTTATCGAACGCTCAATCCACGGGCTGCATCTCCGGCAACTGTATTGACGGAGTAGGTACTTATATTTTTTCTGATAAGGCTGAATATACCGGACAGTGGGTCGGAGGACAGCGAACAGGTGTCGGCTGCTACGATTGGGCCGATGGCTCCTATTATCTCGGTTACTTCCTGAATGGTAAACTGGAAGGAAATGGAATTTACCTGGGAAGTGATCAGGCTAAAACAACTTACGTCGGCGTTTTTCACGACGGGAAATATGTTGAAGGCAGGGATTTTGGAACCTCCGGCTGCCTCATCGGCAATTGCTATGAAGGAGTTGGCGTTTACCTCTGGACCAACGACGACTTGTATGTTGGCGAATGGCACAATGGTAACAGGTCGGGCTATGGGAGGTTCGACTGGGCCGACGGCTCATTTTATACCGGCTATTTTAAGGATGGCTTGTTGCATGGAAGGGGATATTATTCAAAATCGGATAATACCGTAATGGACGGCAATTTTGAAAACAATGTGTTTATCGGGAAACTGGCAGACAACACCTCCTCGTATACTGCGCCACAAAATAAACCGCAGTCAACGCAAAACTATTCCGCAGTGGAATACGATGATGTTTGTTCACTGCTTGGGGCAGTAATCAATAGTTTCCCGGATAACTTTAAATCAGTGACGGGCAGTGAGAATGATGATTATCTCGCCTTTTATAAATGGCATTCCAGGGTATCCCTCAGGGGCAGTTTGGAGTCTGGACTATATTATGCATCAAGCAATAAAGAACAACCCGCATTGTGGTTCAATGACCTTTACACCTTTACAGACACAAAAAAAGCTTTCGATGCTTACAACGATGTGCTCCGGAGTTTCAGCAATTGCCAGCCAACCTGCTGTAAATTCAAGAAATCAGAATACAATGTTGAAAATTCCAGGTACGTTACTTTTTACGAAGTAAACGAAGTGAATTTTGGCTACCTGAATGATTACAAAAACCTTAAAATTTCTGTTGAACTCAGTTACAGTGACATTTCAAAAGACTGGACGCTCGGACTGGAAGTTTCGAACAAAGAGACTTTTAAAAAGCTGCCTTTTCTGCATAGAAATTCCGATGCGCTAAGATTTTAGGAGCTGCCAGCTTTATTGGATTTTCTACTGCAGGTTTGTAAAATGTCTGGACGTTTTTTTCAATTATCCATTGTGCTGGCAGCTTTGTTTTCCCTTATCTTCTCTATGTAACATGATGAAATCTGAAATATATGTTTGCCTGTTAGTGGCCTGCCTATTTTCTTTTGTATTTGCTTCCTGTTCCACACAAACCATTTACCTGGTGCGGCATGCAGAAAAAGACACGGTGCAAAAAAACGATCCGCCTCTTACAACGGCTGGCAGGCAAAGGGCCGAGGATCTCGCAGTATTGTTAAGGCACCAACCCGTCTCTGGTATTTACTCCACCCATTTCGTACGTACATTGGCAACAGCGCAACCAACCGCCGTTGAACATCATCTCAACATTACTTTGTATGACTCTATTCCACAATTGACTGCTCTTCTTTCTGCGCAAAAAAATAAAACGGTATTGGTTACCGGACATAGCAATACCATCATTCCTATTGCAAAAGCGCTGGGCACCCAACCTCATAAAACTGTCATCGGTGACAATGAATTTGATAATCTGTTCATCATACGGTCAACTCACTTTTTATGGCTGAAGAGCAGAAAGCTCCAGGAGACTACTTATGGAAATCCATCAATGCCACATTAAAATTACCGCTGACTTTTTCATGAAATCATGCTGCTTTGATGCCAGGTGGATGGCAACAATTTGACTGATCTTCTCTTTTTATCACAGGTTTTACCCCTTACTTTTGCCTCAAATCATTCCTATGTCCATTCCTACCACTACTGCGCTCCGATCAGCACATGGCACTGCATTAACCTGCAAAGGCTGGGTGCAGGAAGCAGCCTTACGTATGCTGCATAATAACCTCGATCCGGACGTAGCGGAGCGACCTGAAGAACTGATCGTCTATGGCGGACTGGGCAAGGCTGCCCGGAACTGGCCGGCCTTCGAGCTGATCGTTAAAGCTTTAAAAGACCTGAATGAAGACGAAACATTATTGATACAATCCGGAAAACCCGTTGGCATCCTTCCAACACATAAAGATGCCCCTCGTGTTTTGATTTCCAACTCGATGCTCGTTCCAAAATGGGCCACCTGGGAACATTTTCGTGAACTGGATGCGAAAGGACTGATGATGTACGGACAGATGACGGCCGGCTCCTGGATCTACATCGGCTCACAGGGCATAGTACAAGGAACGTATGAGACGTATTTGTCTTTGGCGGATAAACATTTTAACGGTGTGCTCAAAGGAAAATTAAATGTGACAGCAGGGCTTGGCGGAATGGGTGGCGCTCAGCCATTAGCTATTACCATGAACGAAGGCGTTTGCCTGGCAGCTGAGATGGAAGAATGGCGCATTCAAAAGAGAGTGGAAACACGTTACCTTGATAAATATTCAAAAGATATCGATGAAGCCATAGACTGGGCACTCCAGGCTAAAAGAAATGGGGAAGCCATTTCGATTGGTGTGTGTTGTAATGTGGTAGCGCTGTTGCAACGACTGATCGACCGGGATATCACCCCTGATACGCTGACGGATCAGACTTCCGCTCACGATGAGCTGATCGGATATTTCCCTGAAGGATTGACCGTTGAACAGGCGAAGGTGCTGCGTGAAAAAGATCCTGCAGATTATATCAACCGGTCACTCGATACCATGGCTAAGCATGTGAGGCAGATGCTGGAATTGCAAAAGCGCGGTGCGGTTACCTTCGACTATGGTAATAACCTCCGCGGCCAGGCACATGACAAGCGTGGTGTAAAAAACGCATTTGATTTTCCAGGATTTGTGCCGGCCTATATACGGCCATTGTTTTGTGAAGGAAAAGGCCCATTCCGCTGGGCTGCTTTAAGTGGTGATGCGAATGATATTGCCGTAACGGATGCCTTGTTGATGGAATTATTTCCGGATAACAAAGGATTACTTCGCTGGCTAAAAATGGCGAAAGAAAAAATTGCTTTCCAGGGTTTGCCAGCACGCATCTGCTGGCTCGGAATGGGTGACCGTGAGAAGGCAGGACTTGCCTTCAATGAACTGGTACGCACTGGCAAGGTGAAAGCCCCTATCGTCATTGGCCGCGATCATCTCGATACCGGAAGTGTCGCTTCGCCCAACCGGGAAACGGAAGCCATGCTCGATGGCAGCGATGCAGTTGCCGACTGGCCTATACTGAATGCATTAATCAATACTGCGGGTGGGGCAAGCTGGGTTTCTGTACATCATGGCGGTGGTGTGGGCATGGGTTATTCCATTCATGCAGGAATGGTGATCGTAGCGGACGGCACCGATGATGCGGCACGCAGGTTAAAAAGAGTCCTCAACAATGATCCGGCAATGGGTGTCATCAGGCATGCTGATGCGGGTTATGATATCGCAAAGGATACGGCACGTAAGTTCAGGCTGGACCTGGAAGCACGATGGAAATAAAGGCAGCCTTCATTCAACCCGGGTTTTTCAATGCAAAATCCGGGTTGAACTGCAAAATGCGGGTTTAATCAAAATCCTTCTTTACTTTGTTAACACGATCCATTCGTACTTTTTCAATATGAATATCCTTATCACCGGCGGAGCGGGCTACATTGGAACAGAACTGGTTTTTGAACTTTCACAAAAACCGGATATTGATCAGATTGTGGTGTATGATAACCTCAGCCGGGGCAACTACAATTTGTTTCTTGGCAAAGGCCCCAGGCAGAAAAATGTAAAATTCATGCACGGCGACATCCTTGACTCCCGCACAATCCGTAAAGTGCTGAAGGGAATTGATGTAGTGTATCACCTTGCTGCAAAAGTTACCACACCATTTGCCAATATTGATTCCCACTTCTTCGAACAAATCAATCACTGGGGCACAGCAGAACTTGTGTATGCCATTGAAGAAAGCGACATCAATAAGTTCATCTTCACCAGCAGTGCTTCCATCTACGGCAGCACAACCCAGGAAGCCACGGAAGACACACCACCCAATGCAAACAGTTTTTATGGTGTTTCCAAACAACGTGCGGAAGAGCATGTAAAACGTTTATTTGAAAGTGTACCGACGCTTATATTGCGATGTGGTAATGTATATGGCTACAGCAAATCCATGCGCTTTGATGCCGTGATCAACCGTTTTATGTTTGATGCCAATTTTAGTCACCGTGTTACGATAAACGGAAGCGGCAATCAGTCGCGTTCCTTCATTCATATCAATAAAGTGACTAAAATGCTCGCCGGAATGTTACATGCCGAAGTGCCTTCCGGTATCTATAACCTTTCAGACAAGAACCTGGAAATTGTAGATCTCATAGATGTTTTGAAAAGAATTTATCCAGAGCTGGAATATCTCTTTATCAATCAGCATATCACCATGCAGGAATTAAAAGTGAATCCCAACAGCCTGTTATACCAGTACCTGCCGCTTCCTGCTTCTTCTTTAGAAGATGAATTGTTGGAATTCAAAGAAAGGTTTTCGTTCCGATAGTCAGCCTTGTTGTAAAGGAATAGTCTGCTACAGTCAAAACGTATCTTTTATTTGGCAAAACTGACAGCGCGTTTTTCACGGATGACGGTTACCTTTATCTGTCCGGGATACGTCATATCATTCTGGATCTTCTGTGACAGCGAAAATGATAATTCTTCCGCCTGCTTGTCTGTGATTTTCTCCGCTTCCACGATCACTCTTAACTCGCGGCCGGCTTGTATGGCATACGCTTTTTCCACACCGTCATAACTGATAGCAAGATTTTCCAATTCCTTCAGACGTTGCAGATACTGCTGCATCATCTCTCTTCTTGCGCCGGGCCTTGCCCCGGATATTGCATCACATGCCTGCACGATAGGCGAAATCACATATGCCATTTCCACTTCATCATGATGGGCGCCAATGGCATTGATGATGGCAGGATGCTCATTATACCGCTCTGCCAGCTTCATCCCCAGCAAGGCATGGCTCAATTCGCTTTCTTCATCAGGCACCTTTCCGATATCGTGCAGCAATCCTGCCCGCTTTGCCAGCTTAGGATTCAGGCCTAATTCAGCGGCCATGATGGCGCACAGGTTGGCCACTTCTTTCGAATGCATTAATAGGTTCTGACCATAGGATGAGCGAAAGCGCATACGGCCCACCATCCTGATGAGCTCAGGATGCAATCCATGAATGCCGAGTTCCACCACGGTGCGTTCCCCGATCTCCACGATATGCTCTTCCAGCTGTTTGCGCGTTTTCTCCACCGATTCTTCAATACGGGCAGGATGAATTCTGCCATCGGTCACCAGTCGCTGCAGGGCCAGACGAGCAATTTCACGACGTACGGGATCAAAGCCGGAAATCACAATCGTTTCCGGTGTATCATCCACAATAATTTCAACGCCGGTTGCAGCTTCCAGGGCACGTATATTCCTTCCTTCGCGGCCAATAATCTGTCCTTTTATATCATCGCTGTCGATGTGAAAAACGGAGACTGAGTTTTCAATGGCATGCTCCGCCGCAACGCGCTGAATGGTTTGAATCACCACCTTCTTGGCTTCCTTGTTCGCTTTAATCTTTGCCTCATCCACGATTTCCTTTATGTAGGACATCGCCTGCGTGCGGGCAGTGTCCTTCAGGTTTTCTATCAGTTGTTCCTTTGCTTCCGACTCTGTGAGCTTGGCAATCTTTTCAAGTTTCTGGATATGTTCCTCCTGAACTTTGTCGAGTTCTGTTTTTTTAACGGCAATGAGCTCCAACTGTCGGTTCAGGTTCACCTTAATGGTATCCACCTCCTGCTCTTTGCGTTGCAGGCCTTCTAACTTCTGGTTGAGCGATTGTTCCTTGGAACGGAGTCGCAGATCATTTTGCTCTGCCGCTTTGGCTTTTTGAATGGACTCACGTTCAAACTCCGTCTTAGCGCGAAGCAATTCTTCCTTCGCCTCCAGGAGTTTACTTTGTTTCAGGGTCTCTGCCTGTGCTTTTGCTTCAGCGAGTAATATTTCAGCTTCCTGCTCAGCCTGTTCGCGCTCTCTTTTTGATGATTTACCAAAAGTGAACTTGCCGATGAGCAAGCCAATACCCAGCATGATCACGGCTACTACAGCAATAGTTATATAAAGAATTTGGGAGTCCATTGAACGGATTTTTTACTTTTAACAACATGAAGAAGTCTTTCGAGGTAATGGAAAACGGTTAAGAGAATAAAAACTTAACCGGGTGAATTCATACAAAAATAAAAAATTTTAAATAGTGCATTAACATACCGGATTATCTGTCTTTCGTTTGCAGTGAGTTACAGATCGCAGATCCCATTTATACTTTTGATAATAAGTAGTCAGCGGTGGACCCTATGTGCCGTTTATGTTCACTGGAAGAAATGGCTGGTAGCCGCTCATTTTTTCAGTTACGCTTTAACCCGTCCATCACCAATTGGGTGGCTTCTGTCAGTTTTTCCTGCAATGCTGTTTGAAGTGCCGAAGTATCTTCCTGCTGTTTCATTATTTCCACCATATTCATCAATGAGCTCATGGCGAGGTAGTCCAGTTTTTCCTGCCCGGAAAAACGTAATTGAAATTCACTGTATTTATGGTTGATCAACTGTTCCGCCTGTCTTACAATCGGCTCATCTTCGCCGCGGACTTTTAAAGGATACATCCGGTCGCCGATGGTAACATTGATACTGATGATTTCTGACATGATGACTGATGTTTAAAATTGGGTGGACGGAGCATTAACCTTCCGCAGACAACCTGGCGATGCATTTATCAATCTCGCGCAGGTAGTCATTGATTTTCTTCTTCGCTTCCTTCGTATCTCCTCCCGGAAGTTGCATGGTTTCCATGACTTTCTTCGATGAACGCTCCTCTTCCAGCTGTCCGATATATTCGGATTTTTGCTTCAACTGCAGCCGCAATTCCCTGATCTGCTCTTCCTTCACCAGGATATCAGCTGCCAGTTTATCCGTCTTATCTAAAAGCCGGTTGATCTTCACAATCAGTTCTTCACCCTGTTTCAGCAGGTTATTCATATCAATTGCGGATGATGGCGTTTAGCTGCGATTGAAATTCCTGGATCATGCCGGACACCACTTTATCTACATCACCATCGGTGAGGGTTTTCTGTTCATCCAGGAAAACAAAACTCACTGCATATGACTTCTTTCCTTTGCCGAGCTTCTCATCGGCATAGACATCAAAAAGGTTCACGTTTTTCAACATATTGCCTGAGCACTTGTAAGCTATTTGTTCTATTTCACGGTACTTAATATGGCTGTCAATTACCAGTGCCAGGTCGCGGCGAACCGAAGGGAACCTGGGCAATGGTATAAATTTTACCATGTTCTTTGAAAGGCTGAGTACTGCTGCTGTATTCAATTCGGCATAGTACACTTCTCTTTTAATATCGAACATTGCAGCAATCCGTTCGCTTATTTTCCCAACTGTTGCAACCACCATGTTATCGCATTGGTATTCCACAGCATATTCCCAGATGCTGCCGCCAGCTTCCGCAACGGAGAATTTATGAATGCCGCATTTATCAAGCAGTTTGCCGATCATTCCTTTCAGAAAAAAATAATCTGCCGGCCGTTGTTCCTGCATCCACGATTCAGCTGAAAGCTGGCCGGTAACAAACAATACAAGCGAATCAGATTCAACATAGTGCTTTTCCTTTTTCTGGTATGTTTTACCAAATTCGAACAATTGGAGGTCAAACTGTTTGCGATTATGGTTGAAACGAATCACTTCCAGCCCGGGGAACAACATGGATGTGCGCATGGAATCGAGACCTGTATTGGAATAACTCAATAAACTGACCACGGTGTCTGTTGATTCCGGAAATACGGACTCATGGTATTTTGAATTTGAAATGGAGTTATTCATCATCTCACGAAAGCCACTGCCGGCCAGCAACTGAGACAACTCTTCGGTAAAGACTTCTTTGTAACCTGACGCTGAGAAGCTGATAGATGAACGGACTGCATCCGGAACCGGTATTTTTTCATATCCATAAATACGCAATACTTCTTCTATTACATCTTCGCTGCGATGCACATCTGTTTTAAATCCGGGAACGTCAACAACTATTCCCTGGTCATCCTCGCTTTGTATACTGAAAGAAAGCGCCTCAAGAATATTTTTAGCTGCGGATTTAGGAATTTCAATGCCGGCAATACGGTCCAATTTTTCCCAGGTTAGTGAAATCTCTTGCCTGGAAACAGGATGTGGATAGACATCCACGATCTCAGAACTGATATGGCCACCGGCCAGTTCTGCGATTAACAGCGCAGCACGTTTTAATGCATAAATATTTCCATCCGGATCCACGCCTTTTTCAAAACGTGATGCCGCATCGGTTCTCAGATTGTGAAAGGTGGCTGTCCGCCGGATCCACTTAGGATTCCAGCAGGCCGCCTCCAGGAAAATAGAGGTTGTTGTCTCTTTTACACCTGAAGACAAACCGCCGTACACCCCTGCCAGGCACATGGGTGATGGGCTTAAGCTGTTGGTTTTACCTTCACAGCAGACCATCAAATCAATGGAGCGCAGTTTAATTTCCTTGTCATCAAGAGTTCGGAAGGGAGTATCTGTTGGGAGCGTGCGCACGATAATTTTATTACCATACACTTCATCAGCATCGTATGCATGCAGTGGCTGCCCACACTCAAACATTACAAAATTGGTGATATCTACAATGTTATTGATAGGCCGGAGTCCGATAGCCTTCAGTTTATTTTGCAGCCATTGCGGGGATGGCTTTATACGAATACCCGTGATGGCAAGGCCGGAAAAACGCAGGCAAGCTGCTGTATTTTCGATGACTACCTCTACCGGAAGGGCGTGATCTGTAACAGTAAAATCTGCTACGGATGGAATTTTTAACGGTATTCGCTTCTCGCTTTCCACCGTGGCATCACCTCTGTTCGGTGTCAGTCCGATTTGTAATACATCATCAGTCACTACCTCGAAAAATGCCTGGGCCAAAGTGCCCACCGGTGCAGAAGGGTCAAGCACCATAATGCCACTATGATCTGCACTTAGTCCGATTTCATCTTCAGCACAGATCATTCCTTCGGAAGCAATACCCCGGATTTTTGCCTTTTTTATCCTGAAAGGTTCCCCTGAAAACGGGTGCAATACAGTTCCTTCAGTGGCAACAATCACCTTTTGTCCGGACCTGACATTGGCTGCCCCGCAAACGATCTGCAAATTGGAGCCTGAACCGACATCCACTCGAGTAATGGATAATTTATCCGCGTACGGATGTTTTTCGACGGAAACAACCTGCCCGATTAATAACCCTTCCAACCCACCCTTCACCGATTCAAACTTATCAATGCTTTCCACTTCCAATCCTGTCTGCGTCAGGCGTTCTCCTGCCGCTTCTGCCGACAGGTCAGTATCCAGATAATCTCTCAGCCAGTTATAGGAAATAATCATGCTTCTATTTTGCGCAGTAAAAATAAGAGAAGTTTAGCAAGCTCTCCTTTGATTCTTAGCGGCAAGAAATCACCCTCTGTAATGTTTGCTTCTTTCCGATCTTTGCGGCAAACAATAACAGTATGGAAATAACACTTACCACGCCAGCTATACTTTTTCCCACCGTTTCGTTGCTGTTGATTGCATATACCACCCGCTTCCTTGCCATTGCCAACCTGATTCGCGGGTTGAAATTGAAGTATCAGACAGAAAAAACACCTAACCTGCTCAGCCAGATCAATAACCTCCGGATACGGCTGACTTTAATTCGCAATATGCAAGCCTTTGGCATTGCCGCATTGTTCTTCACCACCTTTTCTATAGCGCTATTATTCTTTGATGAAAAAATATATGGCAGCTATACTTTTGGATTCGCGCTTTTACTGTTATTAATTTCGCTGGGTGTTTCCTTCCGTGAAATTCTCATGTCGGGCGGTGCGTTGAAATTTGAATTACTTGAAATGGAAGAAGTCCTTCGGCAGGAAGAAGAAAAGCATTGAATTCAATTAGCCACTTAATTTTTTTACTTTTGCAACCCTTTAACAGGAGAGGTGCCTGAGTGGCCGAAAGGGCCGGTTTGCTAAACCGTTGTACCCTGCAAAGGGTACCGAGGGTTCGAATCCCTCCCTCTCCGCTGACGATAAAATAAGTGTTCTTTGTTTGATGTGTATTACATTTGGCCGATTATCCTGACAGGTCGGAAAGGCAACAGGTTGAAAAATTAGCGTTTAGTTTTTTCGTGGGTACAGTTAGTAGTATGTCCCAACTCGGTTGGGAATTCAGCAGGTTGAAATTTTTGTTTAAAATTTTTCGGGGTATAGTACAGTTGGCAGTAGGTCCCGACTCGGTCGGGAAGGGTGCAGGTTAAATTTTTTGTGTAAAGTTTTTCGGGGTGTAGTACAGTTGGCAGTATGCCTGCTTTGGGAGCAGGAGGCCGCAGGTTCGAGTCCTGCCACCCCGACGCAATACCAGTAAGGGTTTCAGCGAAAGTTGGAACCCTTTTTTTGTTATCGTACCTCACAATCTGTCACCGTTGTTGATCTGGTCTTGCACATGGCTCATTGTAGTCGGCAGTTTCCTGACGGTCGGGAAGGCCGCAGGTTCGAGTCCTGCCACCCCGACGCAATACCAATAAGTTTTGGACCCTTTTTTTTGTTATCGTCACAACCCTGCTGCTCGAATTCGTCACGGGTCGGGAAGGCCGTTGTTGGTACCGGTAAGTTTCGAAAGTTTGAACCCTTTTTTGATATCTTGCATGGCTCATTACCAACGGCGGATAAGGGTGTTCAGCCGAAGTTCGAGTCCTGGAATACCAATAAGGGTTTCAGCGAACTTTTTTGTTATCGTACCTCACAATCTGTCACCGTTGTTGGTCTGGTCTTGCACATGGCTCAATAAAGACCAAAAACGGCGGAGTAGAGTCGGCAGTCTGTCCCGACGGGTCGGGAAGGCCGCAGGTTCGAGTCCTGCCACCCCGACGCAATACCAATAAGGGTTTCAGCGAAAGCTGGAACCCTTTTTTATTTGTATTTGCACACAATTTTATAAAGAATCGGATCAATTACGCACCCACTCTTTGAAGAAATGTTTCTCCTTGTGAACCAATTTGGGCTTTTTGAAGAATTAAATTTCAATTATGGCGCTTTACCTTGACGAAAACACGTATAAGTATGTATTTCTTACCTACATTCGTTTTCACCTCAATTTTATATCTATGAAAACAATACTCCTCCCTCTTTTCCTTTTTTGCTTCCACTATGGTTTTGCGCAATCAAAGCTGATGGATTGTATGGTTGAGACCAATGGTAGTAACAGTGACTTATCTGTTTTCCTTACCGACACGGTCAACTTTTCAGGTATCGAAGTAAAGATCGGCACTACCTTCGATGATAGCGATCTGTATAATGAACAATATGAAAAAGCATCTCTGCCTGGAGATGCCACATTGGATAACAATACTCTTTTTCTTCCCCTTGGCGCATTAAGCTATACAAGTGCAAAGTATGTGTGGGTAAAGGTGATGCTCTTGGGCGGAGACTATAATGAGATCAAAATAACTACTGAAGAATAGAGTAAGTTTTTATTTGACCAAAAGATTGCATTCTCCCTTTTTAGCGACTTTATATAGCCTTTTAAATGCTGCGCTATGAAATCTTCGTTACCTGCCTTCGTGATTGCCTGTGCTTTTTCTTTTCAGGTGGATGCTCAAACAACTTATATCTGGAAACCACAAGGTGCAAGCACCTCAGCCAAAGTGATCAGCAACTGGAAGGTCGCCACCTGCAATGGTAGCACAGCTACAGTTTTCCCTGGCAGTAGTGATACCCTGCTCTTTAGTAATTGCTCCGGCACCAATGTCATAATCGACACACCTATGAACGTTAGGTTTGTAAATGTGAAATCCAACTATACGGGAACCATTACCCTATCCGGGTCCAATACATTTACTGCAGACAAAATGAGAGTAACAGGCGGCACATTCAGCGGTGGTAGTGGGACTCTTAATATATCTTCCAGTTTGTCCATTGACGGAGGAACGTTCACCAGCACATCGGCAACCTTTACCCTTGCCGGTAATTTCTCAAAGTCTTCGGGCCTTTAATCACAACAACGGAAC
The DNA here is from genome assembly GCA_044227805.1 of Chitinophagales bacterium. GTDB lineage: Bacteria > Bacteroidota > Bacteroidia > Chitinophagales > UBA10324 > JACCZZ01. The sequence continues at coordinate 20,277 of JBGAWA010000028.1, forward strand.
AGTAGTATTCAAAAAAGGCAGCAAGCGGTCAACCTACGATCTCGGGAAGTTCGATTACTTCAGCCGTTGATTTTATGATGTGATTTTTGATGCGCCCGATGCAACGACATCATTTGCGCATCAGCAGTATTTACTTACCGTCAATCATTCGATGACCATCACCGGAGATGAAGCAACTATTTATTAATGTTGACACTATTTTTAATGGCGGCAGCAGTAACCTGACTTTGAGTAATACCTCTGGAACAGGAGGAGAGACCGATAATTAAATTCAACAGCAGTAGATTGCGCAAACAATTACCGGGAACTCAAGGACGATTACACAAAACTTCCCAATGTCATCATAGCCAAAAGCGGAACCTTAAACCTAAGCGGCAATAATTGGCATGGGTGGCACCCTATCTTGATTACCGCTCCGGCACGATCAACAAGGACCTCCAGCCTTCTTTTCTACCATGACAATACGATCAAAGGAAAAATGGAATTCTATAATGTGGAGTTTCAGAGGACATAGCAGTAGCCATTATCTGACCGATACCATAGTCATTAATAATAACCTTGTAATGACCGGCACTGCAACCAATACAGTTAACAATGGTGCGATAAATTTGAATCAGAATTTAACATATACCAACTCGCACAGCAGTTCAATCCTTAATTCGACCATCCAATTCACGAATTTTAGCCAGGATCAACTAATAACTGGTTCAAGCCTAGCACGGGCCTATGATATAAAGATCGAGAGTGGTCATACTTTGGTTTTGCAAAATCCAATGATCATCTCGCATTCACTGACACTCACGTCGGGATTTATAAAATCAACAGCAACAAATTTACTAACGCTAACATCTGGATGCACGGTTAGTGGTGGTTCTTCTTCAAGCTTCCTGAAAGGGCCGGTGAAGAAGGTGGGCAATTCTTCTTTTACATTCCCACTAGGTGCGGGAAACTCTTATAAACCGCTAACGATCTCCGCTCCTTCCTCTTCTACCGATGCTTTTACTGCTGAATTTTTCGGAGTAATTCAACCGCTGGGATTGGCCCGAAGCAGTCTTACTTATACATCCATGTGCGAATACTGGAATCTTGCGCGAACTACGGGAAGCAGCAATGTAACAGTTAGGTTAAGCTGGGATAGCCACTCTTGTGATATTTACACCCTTGGTACTTTAAAGATTGGTAGATGGAATGGTTCTGCCTGGGCAGATGTAGGTTCAGTAACAACGAGTGGTAACACCACGGCAGGCACCATAACTACTTCTTCTTCTCAAAGCAGTTTCGGTGATTTTCTTATTGCAAAAAATTCACCTGCTGTTACAGCTAACGCAGGAAGCAATCCTACTATCTCCTTAGGTCAATCTACTACTCTTGGTGGAAGCCCAAGTGCTTCAAGCGGAACTTCACCATATACCTATGAGTGGTTGCCTGATTATGCATTAAGTAGTAATACTTCAGCCAATCCTTCTGCTCAACCCTTTGCGACCCATCAGTACTATTTAAGAGTTACAGACACCGATTTTATGTACGATGTTGACACGGTCAAAGTAATAGTAAATGGATTTGATCTAAAGTCATTAAAAAGATTTCCATTGCTGGCAGATGGGGACATTGATGTTTCCTCCCCTGTAACTGTGGTAGGCGCAGTAGGTTCAAATAATAATGTGGATGCGGACGTTACCGCAACTGATGAAATTTTTCTAAGCACTTCTGAAGTTACCCTCGCCTTGTTGCATCTTGACACTGTTATGGCTGTTATTGATGGACTTTCAGCAAGCTCCATTTCAGGTTCTTTGGGTAGCCACTCATATACAACAGGTGTTTACCGCATTACAGGTAATGCAACATTAAGTGGTACGCTCACACTTGATGGTGATGAGAATTCTTATTTTGTATTTGATATTAACGGTGCACTGGCTATTGCAAATGGTGCTTCAATTGTTTTGGATGGAGTTACTAAGCAACAAGTATATTTCAGAGTACAAGATGATATTTATATTCCTTCGGGAAGTGCGACTTTGAATGGCTATTTCTTCGGAAGTGAAGATTTCTTAGGAACTATATCCGGCGGAAATGTTAGCATTAATGTTAAAGGAGAAATTGATGGCGGCTTTCCTCCAATGTATAATCTTCTTATCGCTTCGCTCACGCAAGATCCAAGAACAATCGATCACTTCATTGGATACAATGGGACAAATACAATTAAAGCAGAGTTTGGCTGGGGAAATGTTGTAAGTGGTGATGGATTCCCACTGAAAATGCCAATTCTTTCTCCAGGATTACTGAGGTATCCTGGTGGAACGGTATCAAACTGGTGGAATTGGCCAACAGGATGGTTTAGAGGGTATGATAATCCATTTCACAATAATGATTTGGGTTATAACGTGAAAGATGAGTATCCATTACCTGTATATGCTACTGATGGCCTTCCATGGGATAACAATGCCGCAAAACCCTTACCTGACAAGTTGGAAGATTTCAAAGATGTACTGGATGCCTGTGCTGCGTTTCCAATACTCAATCTCAATTTGCTCACCTCAGACATGGGTACACAAATTGGTGAATTGTTTAATACTCGCTGCCTTGACATACCTACAAAATATATTGAGTTAGGTAACGAGTTTTACCTTAATGGTGATGAATCGGCTGCTGCTTTCCCAATGCCTGTGGACTATGGCATTGTAGCAGACTTCTGGGCACAACAAATAAAAGAAATTATTCCTGATGTAAAAATTGCCGCAGTAGCTTCATTCTCCAAAACCAATATTACGAATCCTCCAGACAGGAGAAATTATTGGAACCTTTCGATAACGGATCCTAATACTGGCATTGCCGGGCTATTTTCCAGTGGTGACCTAACACATATTGATGCCTTAACTTTTCATATATATCCATGGATTGGTTTGAAAGACCCACTATCAATAAATACTTATAGCCAGCCAAATATTGATCACGCCTCATACTCGGGTCTTTATGATGGTGACGATGGAATGTTTGCCAATATACTTGCCGAGCCATTCAGATTAGAGGCTGACCTGGAAGTATGGGAGAGTGGAGAATCCCAACCTGAATTTGATGCCGATGGACAATCTGGTATTTCTGACAAGGATATCTGGATTACTGAATACAATCAGGAAGAAGATTTCTATAATTTTCGTGGACGATGGTTACATTCCTTATTTACTGCAGGAATGACCTTAGGGTTCTTAAGTAATCCAAAGGTAACACACGTTACCTGTCAAACCAGTTTTAGCGATGCAGATCAAGGTGCTTATTTTCAGGATGTTCAAGGCTATCCGCCTGGAGAAGGTTATCCAGATCCTGTCGCCTCTCCTACAATTACCTGGGAATTGGCAGCAACAGGTTATGGGTTAAAATACCTTGGCGCAGCTATGAAGAATACTTATTATGCCGATAAAATAATAATTGGCCCCGGTGTTCCATTAATTAAAGATATTTTAGGAGAGACTCACGAGGGAATAGTCGGGTGGATGTTTTCAGATGGCGAAAACTTTACTTTGCTTGACAGCCTACTTGCTGTATTTATAAATTTTACAGATAATAAAAGAGTATTAAGCGTAGCTGATATTTTTCCCTTGGGAGGAGAGTATTGGGAAATGACCACTTATGTTAGCGAATCCACCAAATATGATGATGCCAGAATGTTTCTGCTCGGAGGAGAAAGTATAGAATCAGAGGCGACAGATATTGTTGGTGGAGAAATTACATTAAAGCCTTATACCATATTGCTTATAAGAGGAAAAAAACCTGGTAATCCCTGTATAGGTTCTACTATTCACGCTGAATCTTCAAACAATTCTATCTGTAGCGGAGGAACCAATGAAGCCACAATTTATGTTTCCGGTTCTACCAAATACTATATTAATCCTGCCGCTGCTAATGGATTAAGTATTGTAATAGGTCCAACTATTACTGTCTCCCCAACAGGGACAACTACATATTTTATTTCTGGTACGGATGGGCAATTAAATTGGAATCAGCAACCTGTTGAAATAGAAGTAAGCCAAATGCCTTCATTTACAGCAGAACTTATGACATGTGACATCAAACCATGTCCGCATTGTCCTGGAGATAATGTAACAATAGTTTTAGAAAGCAGCACACCAGATTTGAAGTACAACTGGTATCCACGAAGTGAAGATGATGAACTCTATGAAGTTTCAAGTACTGTTTTTAATCTAACGGTTCATCCACAGGTTTCAGGACAATATACTATCAACGCAACGGATGGGATTTGCTTTTGCTCACAACAAACGGTGCTTATGGAAGTTACAGAACCTGTTGACGCCGGGCCTGATGTATGGATCTGCGATGATTTCGCAGATGATGATGAGGTGGAAATAGGATATCTACCAGATGATAATTTGGGATTTCACATTTACCAGTGGACACCATCAACCGGATTATTTGATGACGAAGCATCTCTAACTGCTTTTACAGGATTACCATCTACTACTACAACCTATTTGTTGGAAGATGTGAATTATTATTGCCCATCGGAAGATGAAGTGACAGTGCATGTAGTTAATTGCTGTAATGGTGATGATCCTGATTTTGTATTTGATCCTTTTGACCCAACTTATACACAGGGCAATTATTTAACAGCGTGGGATTTTGCAGAGCGTGTTTGCTCCACAAATACATGCACCTACAATGACTTAGGTACTCCATTATATTCACTTGACGATGAATATGAAATTGTAACAAGTGATGAAATTGTAATCAATGGTCCATTTTACATCAATTTGAATTTAAGTCTTAAGGATTGTGAAAATATTTATTTTGGCCCAGAGGCAGAAATAATTATTGAACCCAATAGCCAATTAGTGTTAAATCGTAAAACATTTTTGCAAGCTGGTTGCGATCAGATGTGGAAAGGAATAACCCTAGAGGGAAATTTGAGAGAGGATGATGGTATTGTTTTGATAACGAATACAGCATACAAACCTCTTATTAAAGATGCAGAAATAGGAATTAAAGCGACGAAGGACTCCCGTATAAAAATAACTACAGGCGATTTTCAAAATAATTATGAACATATTACCATTAGCGATTATGTTTTTTCACTAAATCATTTTATAAAGAATGCTGATTTTACTAGCAATTCAGGGACTATGTTAAGCCCTCATGAAAATGAGCAAACTGCAATTGCAATTAAATTGAACGATGTTCCTTCCACAGGGGATAATAATAACGATGCATTAATTGCAGATAATGATATTGATCATGCAGATTTCTGAATTGACGCTTTGTTTACAGACTAGTTGTTTCAGGTAAAACTGCATTAATTGATCTCCATTAGAGGATGTAGGCACGGGCATAAGGTCGGATGATGCTCAGGAATATCAAAGTATAAAAAATTATGTACTTGATGGCTGCGATAATGGAATAGTGCTAAACAAAACTAATGGTTATAAAAGTGAAGTCTCCAATAATACTATCACTATGAATGCCCTTTCAACTAATCCTGCGGGAGAAGGGATTAGAGTAACAGATATAGGTGATGTCGACTTAATCATAGGTGGTGAGTCTTCTGGCTTTGCCAATGTAATTTACAGCAATGCTCTACACGGGATTTATATTTCAGGATTTAATGGGGGTACAATTCAACATAACAACATTCACTTACCACTTGCTGCTGGATCCTTAGTTTACGGAATAAAGGGAGATAATCTTCCTACACAAACTAACTTTTATAGTAATTCTATAGATGTTTCTGGCGCAAGTGCCATAGTAACAAACACTCGAGGGATCTCTTTATCTGATGTTATTAATTATGAAGTTAAGTGTAATATAATGGATTATAATGAATTTGGTTTGCAATTCATAAATAGTTGCATAACTGATGGGAAGCTTAAAGTAGAGTGGAACTATTTTAATAATCTCGATCAAGCATTGGTGCTTGGAGAAAACAATATTCTTACTCCAACTGCAACAAGTGATTTCGGAAATCCCTCTACATCAACATCAAATTACTTTTCAGGACTTTCCACATACTTTGATTTGTATTCAATCAATACAAATACAGATCTTATTAAGTACTATGTAACAAGTTCAGTCACCGACCCTACAACCTCAGGCACAATAGGAGGAACATCAATGGGTTTGGTAACAGTAATTCCGCTGATGCAGATGGCTGTTCTGCGTTACTTAAAGATAAACACGATTACGATCTTTATCTAAAATTATCAATGAGTCCTTTGATATTTCTGAAGAGTTCAAACCAATATTTTATTTTAATCTAAAAGCAGTTTGTTTGAAAAATTAAAATATGACGAAGAATTACAGTGACAAGTGAATTTGAAGAATTTTATGATACTGTTAAGAATCAAACGATAGGCCTTTTTTCTCTAGTAGAGGAATATATTAATGAGTCGTGTAATACGTTATTAAGCTCGTCAGAAAGAAATTCATGGATAGATTTAGCCATTTCAACAAATGAAATTGTGGCTCCCGACTTTGATTATGAAGTGAATAAACAAACGATAAATAATATTTATCTGAATACCGTCTGTAAACATATTTTCGAAATTTGATGAATACCAGTGGAATTTAATTGATAGCATTTCTCATTTGTGTCCATTTATTTCTGGAGATGCAGTTTCATGCTCGCAACTTGTTTCGGATAAAGATAAATAACATTCCGTTCAACGATAGTTATTTATGCCTTATTATTTAGCCACCTCGAATTTCTTTCGAAAGTGTGTTGCCAAAGTTTAGCATTTTTCCAAACCCAACAACAGACAAGGTATTCGTTAACTTTAAAAACCTTGATACTGAGCAAACTTGTTATGTTAGCGTTGTTGATTTATTAGGAAAAAAATTGGTAACTTCAACGATAAAAGCGCGTGAAGGGCAAATGACTTTAGATTGTTCTAAGTTTGCATCAGGAATATATTTTGTTTCAGTGGAAGCAGGCACATTATCTATTTGGGGCAGCAAATTCATTAAAATGAAATGAAGTATTTGACACTATTGTTTTTCAGCAATTTAGTTCAGCATTCACATGCACAAAATAGAACTAACATTTGGGAGCTCGGATATCAAATATCTCTCAATTATTCAAACTGCGAAATGCGTTATATAAATAGTGAAATGGATACAAATAGTATTTCAAGAATTATGGCGTTCACAACTACTAATACCAGCATATGCGATACAATGGGTAATCTTTTATTTTATTCCAATGGTCAAACAATTGGCAATAGCGAGTATGATACTTTATATAATGCGATAAATTTTAATCCAGGAAGTGCAACAGATAATAGTGAGCCTGAAGGGATGAAAAACTCGCAAGGCGTACTAATTATTCCCGATCCGGGAAATTATAAACGATATTATTTATTTCATGAATCAGGTGAATATTTTATTGCCAATAACATATTTGAATTGCAACCGATGCACTTAAGTTATAGTATTGTTGATATGAACCTTGATAACGGCTTGGGAGGAATTTTGGAAGGTTCTAAAAATATTATTATCCTAGAAGATACACTCACATGGGGAGGGCTAACTGCCTGCAAGCATGCTAATGGTAGAGATTGGTGGGTGATTTTCCACCGTTACTATAGCGATTCGTATTATAAACTTCTGATACCCAATGGTGTTGAAGCCCCTGGACGCAAAGTATTGGTTTGAAAATCACTTCAGATGTAGTAATTCAAACATCTTCACCTGATGGCTCAAAATACTGCTTCACTAATTTTGATGGCGGTGTGGACTATTTTCAATTTGACCGGTGTTCCGGGAATTTTATGATCCTATTTCTTTTATAAATCCTGATTCATTTGCCTGTCGCGGAAATTCATTTTCACCGAATGGTAGATTTCTGTATGTTTCTACACTTATAAATCTTTATCAGTATGATACATGGAATACTAATATGGTGGAAAATAGCATTCATCTTGCAACTTGGGATACATTTTATGATAATACAATACCAGTTTATTTCTTTATGCATCAGTTAGCACCGGATATTAAAATTTTTATGAGTTCATGGAATGGAGTTAAATATCTGAATATAGTTAATTCACCTGATAACTTAAGTTAAGCTGCCATTTTTACACCTCATTCATACATATTACCCACGTGGACATGGAACATTCCTTCCTTTCCAAATTATGATTTAGGTGCGATTGATGGTTCCCCATGCGACACTCTTTATTTAAATAGTAATAATCAGCAATCGGACTTAACAAGTTTTAGAATTTCTCCAAATCCAGCAGGTGATTTTTTTAATATCGTTTATAAAACAGATCATGAAATAATCGCTACGATTACTAATGAAATAGGAAATGAACTGCAACGATTTACACTTTATCCTTGGTTCAAAAATCGAATAGTTTACACTGATAAATTAGCTCCCGGGATATATTTATTAACCTTTACTGGAAAGGATTTGAGAGAATCAAAAAAGTTTATAATACAGCATTAAATACGATTGAAAAGTTTAAGCATTAGTTGCACGATAACAAGCGATTGAGCTTTGAGGTAAAGCATGTGCTAAAACCTGCTTTAAATCATTTTTTGCGAATAGCCTGCTTGCGAATTTTACTTGTACAATGACTGAACATGCTTGCAGTTATAACAAGTTTATTTTTTTCACCTCAAAATCTCGCCATATGAAAAAGATACTATGCTTACTGTTGGTGACCTTACTGATAGCCGGCAATATTCTGTATGCCGAAACGGAGCCAAATGACTCCAAGGCACAGGCCAATAAGATTAACCTCAACAGCACAGGTACCGGCTCCATAAATCCAGCGGCTGATGGGGACTGGTGGAAGGTTGCCACCAATAAAGACGGCCTGCTCAGTTTCACGCTCACTTCCATTTCCGGTAAATATATCTGGGCATCTCTGTATGACAATGACGGTACAACTTTATTCACTCAAAATTTTTCGAGCAGCACCGTTACTGTTTCGCAGGATGGGCTTTCACCGGGCACTTATTATCTCTATGTTCATTGCTACTACGCAACAGATATATGCGATTACTCACTCTCCAACACCCTTACGGTTGCGGCACTCAACAATGATCCCGAACCCAACGGAACATTCGCGCAGGCTGTTTCGCTGGATGTGAATGCAAGCGCTACCGGCCATATCGGTTTCTATTTCAATCATGTCCGCGATTCGATCGACTGGTACCAGGTTACCACCGCTTTCGATGGCAAGTTGAAGCTGACTTTAAATGTAGCGAATGGGCAGTATGTCTATTGGCAGTTGTTTGACGGTAACGGCACCACCTACCTGAATGGCATCTATACCAGCACCACGAACACCTTTTACACCGATGGACTGGCGGCGGGCAATTATTATGTACGGATATTCTGCTTTTATAACAGTGGCTTCGCACCCTACACGCTTACTGACAGCCTGTTCACTCCCGCGCAACAGCTTGATGTGGAACCCAATGGCACGATCGGTCAGGCACTCGCTTTTCCGCTCAATGGAAATGTATCAGGCCATGTCGGTTATTACCACAACACAACCCGCGATACCGCCGACTGGTATAAACTCACTACCGATGCAGATGGCATGATCAACCTCAATTTGAATATATACAATTCACAATATGTTTATTGGCAATTGGTTGACAATGATGGCCTCACGGTGCTGGGCAGTTCTTATACCAGCAGCAGCGCCACGTATGGAAAAGACGGGCTGGCAGCAGGCACTTACTATGTGAAAGTATTTTGCTTTTACAACTCGGGGTTCGCTCCATATACGCTGGTTAATACTCTATCCAAGTATCAATATGCCAACGATGGCCTGGTCAATGACTTTGCATCGCAGGCCACTACCTTGCCGGCTAACCTGGCGACACCCGGGCATGCAGGATTCAGGTATAATGGTGGTGCAAAAGATGCGGCTGACTGGTGGAAAATTAATTATACCGGCAATGGCACCGCATCCGTTACCATTGATTTCGAACAACGGCTTGATGCCGGTTACAGACCCTATACCTATTTGCAGGTATACAAGGATACGGCGGGCGGCCCGATCTTTAACTCTTACAATAGCACCGGCACGCTTACCGCTAACCTGTCTTCCCTCACACAAGGTTATTACTATATTAAAGTATTTCCCTACTACAGTACGGAATGGGTATCCTACCAGCTGACACCGTTATGGACACAAGCCAATTGTGTTACTGCCGTAGCTGCCACCAAGGTACATGCAGGTTCAAACTGTTCCAATAGTTACATTACCTTCCAGGCCAGCGGCGGACAAGGCCAGGTGTACCTGCAACTTTACCACTACGGCGAAGCAGTCGGAACTCCTGTGGCTGCCGATGCCACCGGCACTTATAAATTCAACCATCTTGAACCCGGCAACTATACCTGCAGGGGATTTTCTGATGGCGCCACCGGCGATTGCTATGCATCAAGCCCTGTTAAAAAAGTGGTGCCCGTGGTAACCGGCCTTACCGCAACAGACATTGGCAAGAAGAGTGTTGACCTTAACTGGACAACCTTCAGTTGCGTCGAATATTACTTTTTGCGCTATCGCGAAGTGGGTACCAGCAAGTGGACCAAGAAAACCACGGATGGCAATGTGGGCACCTTCCATGTAACGCAACTCACGCCTGCCACTTCTTATGAATTCAGGGTGGCAGCGAATGATTCAGTAAATGGTCAGACAGCCAAAGGTGGCTATTCCGACTTTGGTTACTTCACTACGCTTGCTTCAACCGATAAATCTGTTGATCTGCTGGCTTCTGATCAGCCAATGCTGACCATTTATCCGAATCCGGTTGCCGCTATGCTGGAAATCAGTTTCATGAACAACTTTGAAGGCAATGTTCTCTTGCGTGTGCTGGATGTAAATGGAAAAATCGTCTTCTCTAACCGTCAAAATTATGCGATTGGTAATGTTCATCAATCAGTTGACCTTTCAGGTTTCGATGCCGGAATATATCAGTTGCAGGTCGTCATGCCTGACGGACGCGTTTTGAATCAATCTATTGTGAAGGTGAATGAATAGCGGATGAATTGAAGCATTCACGATCGCGGCCTCCGTGCTATATGCCGGAGGCCGCTTTTACATCCAGTTAGGTTGCCAACTTATTTATGCTGCATTGTGATCGTTCAACCCGGATTTTTCAGTGGAAAAATCCTGTTGCTGCGACTTAGAACTGCTAAGGGTTTGCTCAATTTGTCAAGAAAAGAAAATGTTTCACAAACCCTAAGCAGTTCTACGTCGGGGTTAAACCCGTTGCCGCTTTGAACTGCAAAATGTGGGTTCAAAAAAGAAAACAGGCTAATTTATCTGCGCGATTTTCTCATCCTGTCAGTCCATCACCCATAATTTTGTGGTGATGGCTGCCTTGTCTTCTGTAAGTCGCAGAAAATATAACCCGCTTGGCAAATCATCTCTTTGTAAAGTGATCGATTGCCCGGAGAAATTCTTTATCTGCTTAATGGTCTGACCTGAACAATTGGTAATAGTGATAGTAGCATTTCTTACAATGTGGCCTGCTTGCAAAACAGTTTCATTGTAAAATGGATTGGGGGAAATTGAAAGGATGGAAGCTTTGTTGCTCTCTGCAATACCCGTCACACAAGGATCAAAAGAAAGAATCTTCACGCCCGTCCAATCAGATAAAAACGGTACGACTGCACAGATGTATGAAAGATAAATTTCATCTTGCCATACACCAATTCCCCATGTTCCGATATTGTTTAAAACACCTCCGTAATAATTACAGGAATCCGGTATGGCAGGATTCGATACATCAATCACATACATATCACTTTTCCCGGTGGACAGATAAAGTCGCTGGCAATTTTCTTCATATTGTATTTCATTCGCGTGTACAGGGCTGGTGAACCAGTTATTGGCCGGAGCATTGTAAGGATTCCACCATCCAAGCATTTGAATATTACTAGTGTCTGCTATATTGAGCACCTCGAGCCCTGCATAATCTACTGCAACATACAGCAGCGTATCATCTAAAACACAATTGTTGTATGCCTTAGGATGGTCAAACGGAGTGTACATGGCAGGGTTGCACCAGCGCCCGGTTTCAGCAGGGATAAGATGATTTGTGCAGTTAATGATTCTTATTCCGCCGGCATCATAACATAAATACACTATGCTGTTCCTTACTTCCATGCCACGGGCATTTATCTTTAAACTGTCGGGATAGGCAACGGGTGGGTAATCAATGGCTGGCTTGTATTGCGAAACAAACTGAATATTGTACTTATCTGAAATATCGAGAATCACCAATCCATTTCTCATCGCACCGAGATAGGCATATGTACCTTCCACCTTTACAATGCCGGCGCCTGTTTGTGAAGAAGGGAGCGTCCAGTAATCAGTTACCACCGGCGCGACGGGATCTGCAACATCTACAATTGCCATTCCGGCGCTTTGCGGGTTGGTGCTAAAAATGTTTCCAACCGATAGATACAAATAATGGCTGTCCTGCGTGAGGTTCATCACTTGCAGGGAATTGAAAGCTGTAGTGGGAATGGTGGCAGCCAAGGATGGTGCAGCAAGATCGGAGATGTCGTAAATCTTCAGCCCCGCTTCTTTATTGGCCACATACAGGTAAGGCCTGTTCAGCTGATCGTGCATCATGGTCATGGTCATTTCTGCGCATAGGGAAGGAATATCCGACTGCCATTGTATATTCATTCCGCTGCAGGATTGCGAAAACACTTCTTCTGACGAAATGAAAATCATGATGTGCATAAAAGCGATAGCATATTTTTTCATGATGAATTGCTTTTGTTTTGTGACTGAAGATCACGCTTACCCTGCAAAAGTTATTTGGCTAAAAGTATCTTACTGTTTTGCCGTACTTACAAACGGCAAGATTAATATTCACTTACTATCCTATTGGAAAAATAATCAACATAATCTATAATTACAAAGTGGTAATGGCATTCCGGATTTGCAACGTGACTTAATAATAAATACCGTTATTGGCAGGGATAAGAAGCACCGATTGCTCCTGATGAAACCAAGGAAGAAAATGTAATTTTCCCGCCACGCATACCGTAACTTCGAAACATGGAATCAGTCACTTCAAAACAGGAACAAACAATCATAGAATGAATGCTGCAAAATTGAATAACGGAGATCATTGTCTTGTAATCGGCGGAGTTCACAAAGGAAAATCCGGTATCGTTCAGGACTTACAAACAAGCAAGACAGGACACATTACCATAACAGTACTGCAGAAAAACGGCATTCGATTTAAGACACTCGGCAAAAACGTTATTATTCAATCGGATAATCTCCGCACGCCATAAAATTCCTGTTCTCCCAGCAAAGTCCTGATTGAAACCTGCACTTGCATTTCCACCGCTGCTAAATAATTTTCATCGCTTTTTTTCGCTTTCCGTATTTGCAGACGAAACGGTGAAATCAGCGCTATACTGACCTTCCTTAGCAATATCGCTCCTGCGATTTAACGGCTGAGCATGATCGATGAACGCTGGCTTTTCAAATGAAAAATCCCGCTTTATTTGAACGATTGACAGCCAGTGCGTTCAAGACCTGATCCTTGCCCGGGCCGCAGTTCATACCTCTCTCCTGTTCAAGCTTCTATAACCTGATAAATCTCATCCCCGCACCTTTCTAAAATCATAGTTTCACCGGTAACAGGTCACGAAATTTGGTTCCTCACTTTGAACACAAAATTTCCAGTTATGAAAACCGAAAAGAAGAAACTGACTTCTGCGTCGGGCATACCGTACACAGAGCATGAAAATTCTATGACTGTCGGAGCACGTGGTCCTATCCTGCTCCAGGATTATATTCTTCACGAAAAGATGGCTCACTTTAACAGGGAACGGATACCGGAAAGGGTGGTACATGTCAAAGGAACAGGTGCATTCGGTAAGTTCACTGTCACCAACGATATCACTGCATTTACCAGGGCGAAACTCTTCAACAAGCCCGGCAAGGAAACGAAAGTATTTGTTCGTTTTTCCACGGTGGGAGGTGAAAAAGGATCCGCAGATGCGGAACGCGATCCCCGTGGATTCGCCATTAAGTTTTATACGGAAGACGGCAACTGGGACCTTACAGGCAATAACACGCCGGTATTCTTCATCAAAGACCCGAAAAAATTCAGCGACTTCATCCACACCCAAAAACGGGACCCTCAAACAAACTGCAAGAGCCCGACTATGATGTGGGATTTCTGGTCATTGAATCCTGAAAGCCTGCACCAGGTGCTGATCCTCATGAGTGATCGCGGAACTCCGCTGAGTTACCGTTTCATGCATGGATTTGGCAGCCATACCTTCTCTTTCATTAACAACAAACAGGAGAAATACTGGGTGAAGTTTCATCTCCTCTCGCAACAGGGCATAAAAAATTTCACCGATGCGGAAGCAGTCAGCATGAAAGGAAAAGATCCTGATCATGCACAACGCGACTTGCTGGCTGCTATTGAAAAAGGCGATTTTCCAAGGTGGATGATGAAGGTGCAGATCATGCCGGAGCAAGATGCTAAAAACTACCGGTGGAATCCATTCGACATTACCAAGGTATGGCCCCATAAAGATTATCCGCTGATCGATGTCGGCATGCTGGAACTGAACGAGGTGCCTGAAAATTATTTCCGCGATGTGGAACAGGCGGCATTCGCTCCCGCCAGTGTGGTGGATGGCATCAGCTATTCACCTGACAAAATGCTGCAGGGCAGGCTGCTTTCCTATCCGGATGCCCAACGGTATCGCCTTGGCGTGAACTTCGAACAGATTCCGGTTAACAGGTGTCCGTTTGAAGTAACCAACTATCACCGCGATGGGTTGATGCGCGTGGATCAAAACGGTGGAAGCACGGTGAACTACCTGCCGACAGCTTCGACCAGGTGACAGTTGATCACGATTACAGGCAATTACCCTTGCACCTCGACAGTACTTTAGCTGACTGGTACGACCGTAACGCCCCTGGCGAAAATGATCATTATACACAGCCGGGCATACTGTTCCGTTCCGTAATGGACAATGAACAGAAACAGCATACCATCAACAACATTGTCGGCGCGATGAAAGGCATCACCGGCCTGAAGAAAGAGGAGATTACGAACCGCATGCTGCACCATTGGTACATGGTGGACATAAACCTTGGCTCTGCCATTGCAAAAGGATTGGGTGTACAGGCGGATCCGCTGGCATTGCCGGCAGAAAAGAAAACCGACCTGGTTGTTGCATAGCAGCGGGATTTGATAGACAGCGTTTGCCGGTATTGGCTGTAGTTTTTTAACACCATGCAGCAGGTGCCGGCATCCTGATAGCGGAGAAACCGTGATTTTCAATTGAGAAATCCGGTTAAAAATCGGCGATGTTTTTTGCAACTCGACTTTATATATTGTTTTCATTAATATTTAATATATCAAAATGAAAAAGCACCTTGTTCTCTTTACAATCCTTATCGTATTAACGATTGCATCAAAAGCACAAATTCCCAACAGCGGATTTGAAGACTGGAGCCCATACGGAAATGGCATGCTGCCAACAGGCTGGTGGAGTTCAAATGATTCGGTGAATCCCGCTGAGACCTATTTTCCCGTCACCCGATCGGCTGACCACTACCCTGATGAGGCAGGGAACTATTCCATTCGAATAGCCAACAATACCTCCTTACTTCCACAGTGGGGAGGAATAGGAATTGCCTGGCCTGGCGGTTGGGAGGGCAACAACTATCCATCATTTCCGATAACCGGCCATCCGGATTCCTTCTGTGGCTATTATAAATTTCAACCGCAGAATAATGATTCGATGAGGATTTTCATTGCACTGTACAATGGAGGAAATGAAGTGGTTCAGGCAGAACTGGTCAATGCGGTTATTGTTTCAAACTGGACACCTTTCATTATTCCCATACCAGCCTATACAACAGCAGACAGTGCCAGGTTAATGCTCTCGTCATTTGATGCTGATGTTTTTCAGATTAATGGCAACTCTGTTCTGTATGTAGACAATTTGAGTTTTGATCATCTAATTAATTCCATTCCGGGAAATATGGATGCTGCCCCGATCAAATTATTCCCAAATCCCGTGGCTGATAAACTGAACGTTTGTATTGACAGAAAGAACGATGACGAGTTGACAATATTTATTTATGATGTTTACGGAATTATTGCAAAGTCAGTGGTTTTGCGATCGGAACAAAATCAAATTGATATGAGTAATCTAAGCAATGGCATATATTTCATCGCCATTCAGTCCAAGGATATTTCATACAACCAAAGTATCATCATTCAAAAGTAATGCTGCCTGCAAATTTCGTTTCGTTGATTAATGAGGTGGCGGTTTATAAAACACGATACGTCAGTCCACCGCAATGATTTCAGGCTTTGGGTTTGGGAGGTTTCAGCGTGCAATGCTGTTAACCCGCACTGAACCTGAATTGAAGCTGGAAGTTCCAAATCTGTACATCAGCCTGCCTGAAACAAAAAGCATGTAAGCGTTCGTTGTTTTAATCATCAAGTCATGTAGCACTGATATACTGATTGTGATTTGCTGCTGACTAAGAGGTCTGCTTGATACCGTCCCGAATTGCCGCTTCCAGCATGTCAAGATTTATGTCTTGAAGTTTTTTGAACTTAATACAATAGCCGGTTACACGCGCCTTACCGATTGTTTTTCCGTAGGTTTCAGGTAAATATTTTTTGTCTGGAATACCCATAATATAAACAGATATTCCTGTCGTGTTGGCACTAATACCAACCTGGTAAAATTCTTTGGTTTTTCCATCTGCATATTTTATGGTCTGAAGGCCATAGCCAATATTAGGATTGGTAACAATTTTCCCTTTGTCGTCCTTACCATCTAAAAACCACAATTTACTTTTTGGAAATGCTTTCCGTATGCGCTTATGCAAGGCCTCCATGTCTGAACGCTTTGTGTCAGGCTGTGAAGCGATGTAATCTTTGATTTGTTCCTGAATGTTCATTTTTTTTTTGTTTAACGTGTTGTCTTATCATGACCGTTAACTGCTTGTTGTAAGTAGAAATGTTTGATTATCCCTTTCACACACCACTGCGCGTAAGTTCCTGATATGCCTATTACCTGTCTTTTCTTTACGAAGTGGTGTCGCCTGGCTTGTCCTAAAAAAGCTTACCGTTTTAATTGATAATCCTGGAATGAATTTACAAAGCTTTTTTACTACTGCTATGCTTTTACAGTTGGTTTATCTTTAGCCTAATTGTTATTCCCCATTCTCTTCATTTGCAAAAGTCATTTGCATAGTGTGCTTTTTTAGGAGTCAGATTGATATCAGCACCTTCGACAATTGTGTTACCAAAAAACAAGGAACACTTTCAGGATGGTTTTGTGCTGGCTCAAACATCAATTTTTCTCATAAGCGATATGGTTGCAATAAACCACCTTCTTCAATTAAATCAAGGTTGTTCTTTGGCAGGGCTAAAACATAAAAAGCGGACAATGCCCGCTTTTTATGATCAGTTTTGATTCAGCTTATTTCATTCCACCCAGTATACCTAAAGCGGAAGTGATCGTTGATGGATCAAATCCGCTCTTGAATATTTTTGGATCCAGGTTGGAAACAAGTGTAGAGGCCATGGGAGCTATTTGCTCCAGGGAGGTAGCTTTCTTCAGGCTGTTCATCATGTCCATGGGTGGTGTCCATCCGTTCAGGAATGAAGTGGATTTCAGGCCGCCTGCAAGTTGCACTACAGAAGTGCCGGCAGCAGCCATATCGGTTACATTCATCGATTTCAGTCCGGCGAGGTAGTCATCCAGCGATTTTTTAAAGGTAGGCGTCAACGCACTCGGTTTGATGTTTCCGGCGAGGTCAGCCATGATGGAACCAAAACCGGCCGACGACAACGACTGGCCTCCTATATTCTTTGCCGCATCCAATGGATTCTGGGCAGCCGCGATGCCACAAGAAAATACTATGGCGATCAACAGGGAAAAGATTGTTTTCATTTTGTTATTTTTTTGACAAAGGTAATACACCGCTTGCTGAGTTGACTGCCTGCATCAGAATGAATAGTGAGAAATATTATAGTGTATTAGCCCTGGCATTGCTACGATTGCCTTTCAGGCAAAGTTGATCGTTTCTGGTTTAGGATGCGACGGGCATTGTCTGAAGCGCAAATGAGCCCGGCACCCATCATGATGATATCCTTCAATACCAATCTTCCTGCGCCTGATAAATATGGGAAACCAAATTGCGGAGTGGGGAAATCTCCGCCAAGGTCTGGTAGATACACTTCCGGAGTCGTAATTAAAAAGGTTAGCGTAACGACAGCCATTCCAGCGGTAAGCAAGCCGCCGGCCAGCCCGGGTTTGTTAAACCAAATACCCAGTAAGGTCAGGAGGCCTATTATGAGGATGACGGTACCTAAGCCGTAAGCAAAAACGTAGGTCCCGTTTGACTTATGCCATTCTATGTTTTTGATTACGGTTTTCCCTTCTGGATTTTTATACGCCTGATAGTCTGGCGCCGATTGGGTATAAAAGAAAGACATGAAAGGACTGTTCGCTACAAATGGTACGATGCCATCTGCCTCATATTGAAAAGCTTTGAGACCTCCGATCCAGGCCATGACGATAAAAATGGACAGTCTTGTAAAATTGATAAAATTTGATTGACGGTTTGCCAGGAATTGGAGGAGTGTGTTCATTCGATGTATAGATTATTATTGCGCGACGAGCCGTTCACCACAGCAAAGGGTGTTACATCACAGCTCAACAAGCTTCTTCAACTGTACAATATGGGTTTAATAGCTGAATGATTTTGCTAATTGATTTGCTGGACCTTAATTCATTCTGAGCATTCTCATCAACTATCAGTTCTTCAGCAAGGTCTTCACTTCCATATTGGCTGATTGCCTGATGGCAACAAAGTATAAACCTGGCGCAAAGGCGGAGATATCAAGATCCAATGATTGAAATTCGCTGCCGGCAGGCAAAGTAGCCTGGTGCATCAACTGGCCGGTCAGGCTGGTGATGGTGATGGTGGTAGCTGCATCAAACTCACCGGAAAAATTCACGGTCTCTGCGGCGGGGTTCGGGCTCATCCTCCACGGTATGGTGTCGCCGATAATAACAGAATGGACGGCTTCCGGATTGCATTTTACAAGGTAACATTCCCGCACCTTTTTATCTTTTTTCAGGGTGTCATAATACTGCACCTTTAAGGCGGCCAGTTCATCGCGTAAGTCACTCAGCACACCTTGGTAATTGGGCTTGAAAATGAGGTTGGTCGTTTCCAGCGGATCGGTGTTGAGGTCATACAACTCTTCCGTGAAATGATCACACTGGCTTTTCACATATTTATAATCCTTTGTCACCACGCCACGCATTGACGGGTTATCGCTTTCTTCCACTGCATCACAGGTGGCGTTTCCCAGCTTGATGTTTTCAAACAGGAAAGCATCCCGTGACACCTGCCCTGAAATGAGTTTCTGCAAGGAAGTGCCCTGAGGATGATACGTATCGTAACTGATTTTTGCTGCAGTTAGGATGGTGGGCATGATGTCAATATTCAGACAAAAGAAATTACCGTCCACCACAGTGTTCGATGCATACCAGGCAGGATACCTTATAAAAAGCGGAAGGTGAATGGAAGGATCATATACCTTGCCTTTTCCTTTCAGTTCATGCTCCCCGTAATTGGCGCCATTATCTGAAAGAAAAATGATCATGGTATTATTGAGCAGGTTCCTGTTCTGCAGGATATTGAAGATGTCGGTTACATTGTCCTCCACGGCCAGTATGCCGGCAAAATAATTTTTGTAATCCTTGGTCAGTTCTTTGTCCTTGTCATAGATATTGGTGCTGTCGCCATACAGGAAAGACGGGTACCAGGAGGTGAACTGGTAATAGTTGCCGGGAAAAGGCATGCTGTCATCTTCAAAAATCCCATCATACTGCGGCAAAGGAACCACCGGGCGATGCGGTGACGGATGACCGATCGTAACAAAAAACGGCGTATCAACTTCGCTCAGGTAATTATGCACTGTATCATTGATGATGTTTTCAACATGTCCTGTCATGCTCAATTCAGTGTTGTTGAAATAGAAGGTCGGGTCTTCGTATTCAATTTTTCGGGAAGTGACAAACCAATAGTCCCATCCGTCCTGCTTCTTGGTGGTGATATGATACTTGCCAATCATGCCCGTATGGTATCCTTTGCCATTTAGTATTTCCGCCACGGTCTTGATGCTGGGCTTGATGAAGGTACAGTTATCCACGGCGCCATGATTATGCGGATACAGTCCAGTCATCAGCGTTGCGCGGGAAGGAACACACAAAGGATAGACACAATAGAAATTATCAAACCGCGCGCCTTCATTGGCAATTCTGTCAATGGATGGTGTATGTAAAAACGATGGTCCTCCGGTCATGTTAAATGCATCATACCGGAGGTCATCTGCAATAATCATAATCACATTCGGCCTGCTGCTTTGTGCGGCAACCGGCCATGCGTAAAAAACTGAACAGGCAAACAAGAGTAAAAAAGCGTACTTCATTGGCTGTGAATTTCAGCAAATGTATGAACTAAGGAAGGAAGAATCTGCAATCCGCTGAAAGTCAGGAAAACGAGGCAA